>JAFUDL010000517.1 GCA_017459225.1 Kiritimatiellia bacterium | reverse complement strand
CGTTGAAGATCGGAACAGCTGATCTGCAAAACTCGCGCTGCCGACATTCTTCACTGGTAATGCAGCACAAACCTTGACGCACCTCGCCGCAAACGCAACGATTCTATCTTCAAGTTCCATGATAGATTCTCCTTTCATTGACAATGGGAATTGGTACTGGCAACACTTTCACATTGGCAACAGTTCCCGACGATTCGAGCAAATGGTTTCATGGGTTGCTCCTTTCTTGTAGAATGTGCAAATATCCAACAGCCAATATCCAATTTCCCTTTGGGGTTTCCCTATTGCACGCGCCGCCTCACCTCAAGCTGGTAATGCACGCCTCTTTCCGTTTTCGCTTGGTCACCACAAAAGCTGAGAGAGCTATACGCCCCGGCACAGACCCATATGCGAAGTGCGTCTGTCTCACCCCTTAACATGACCCAATCGGCAGACTCGCTCTCCACGACGAGATTGATGCCGCAGCTTTCGGCAAAGTCGCGCCGAACCTCGTCTGTCCAGCGTTGTGCGCCGTCTATGTCAAACTCGCAGACGACGCTGCGGTTGAAAACCATGGCATAGGCTTTTCTGCTGTCTATGTCGCCGCGCACTTTCACTGTCTCGAACCCATGAAAAGGCTGTTTCAATTCAAGTTCCCGCGAGAGGAACAATCCGTCTTCACAAGAATCCATAATGCAATTCGTCTCTGAATTCCAGTCGATCTTGGAGTCGAAGTCAAAGCCCATGAATGCAGCGCCCGTGGAATTAGTGCATGGTGTAAGCGCAAGAATAGGCATATCACGCGCCCCGTCCTTTATTGACGCTATCATCTGATCAAGCATCTCTATGTGTCGTTTCTTGCCTCGCACCTTCTCTTTGGGAACATTAGCCCCTGCCAATTCATCCCGAATCGCTGTCAGTGCCGGAAGTCGCCTCACCGCGATATCCTTGGCCAGCTTGTTGGCCTTGCGCCGGTCTTTCATCCTCGCACAATTGACCATTTCGTCTCCGGTTTCGCGCCGTAGTGAGCACAATCGCTCCGCCAGTTCCGGCTCGAATACATTCTCGGATAATTCATCAGGGCATCCCCATCCCGCGCCGTCAACATCATTCGTATCTGGAGTATACACGCACCCCGCCGCCGCGAGGGCGAGGAATGAGACGATGGCGATTCGTGCAAATGGTTTCATGGGTTGCTCCTTTCAACAAATCAATACTTTCCGAATATCAAGAACAGTACAACGGCCACCATAATTGCTATCTGCATGAGACAACCGATGTTGAACCATTTCTCCGCTTTTGCCAGATGCCGCCGTGCCCCGTCAAAATCGCCGCGTTCAAGGGCGGCACGTGCAGACTGGCGATCAAGCATCGAAAACAAGTTCCCCCGCGTCCAGAAATGATCCGCCGCGCTCAATTCCTCTATTTGCGAGTTGAGTTTTTGCCGCGTCAACTCCCGTTCAAGCCGTCTAATCCGTTCTTCAGTAGATTCTTCCACTGCAACTATTTCCGCGCCACAATACGGACACGCAAAACGTTCTTCGCCATTGTCGAATACCTCTTTCCCGCATGCCTCACATCTCATTTCGTCGTTCCTTTCTCTGTGCCCTTAGTGTTCTTTGTGGCCAATCCCATCACGCCAGGAAAGTCATGACTAGGTTGACCATCATTTCCTTTTCCTGCGGCTTGGATTCGGCGATCATGACCGTCAGCGCGACAAGCGTGTGGGGGGCGATGCGCTTGGAGCCATCCTTGCGTAGCAGAAGACGGTTGCGCTTCAAGAAGTAGAGGAAAAGTCCCGCCGCGATGCGCTTGTTGCCGTCCGAAAAGCCGTGGTTCTTTGTGACGAGGTAGAGGAGGTTCGCGGCCTTCTCCTGCGCGGAAGGATAAAGATCCTTGCCGCCGAACGACTGGTACACCGCGCCAAGGGCGGACTTGAAGGAGCCGTCCTTCTCGTTGCCGAATAGCGCGGAATCGGCGGAAAACTTCATGCCGTCGATGAAACGTCTGCATTCCTCGTAGGAGAGTTCTACCGAGCGTCCCTTTGCCTTGGGCTTGGCGATGGTCTGGTGATCGTAGCCGTCGAGGAGGTCGAGCGCAGAAGAGTATGTCTTGACGACATCCAGCACCTGCTCCGTGTCAAGGCTGTTCGATACACGCTTCATCACCTCCACCGCCTGCCCGAGCTGTTTCAGGCGCTCACGGTTGAGCGCATAGCCGCGCACAAGGTATTCCTTCAGCACCTTCGTGGCCCAGCGGCGGAACTCCACACCACGCTGCGACTTGACACGATAACCGACGGAAATGACGACATCGAGGTTGTAAACTTCCGTCCAATATGTCTGGTCGGCATCCTTACCCATATGTGCAAATTTTGCACACATGGTCTTAGCGTCTATTTCGCCATCCGCAATCGCATTACGGATATGGCGGCCAATGACAGTCCTGTCCTTATTGAACAACTGCGCCATTTGAGCCTGCGTAAGCCACACAGTCTCATCGTTCATCTGCACTGGCAAGGAGACCTTGCCGTCCTTCGCCTCGAAAAGCACAATTTCGTTCTTCATAGCCGTTTTCCTCTCTTTGCGCCCTTTGCGTTCTTTGCGGCTGAACCTCATTGGAACTGATCATTGGAATTGGCCGCATTTCCACACTGGCAACATTCCAGATGTAATCTCTGGCTGATCATCCCGCAAGGGCGGGAACACCAGGCCGAGGTTGAGGGCGGTCTTGCGGACGTAGCCGTTCGCGTGGCGGTTGAGCATGCGCGGTCGGTTGCGCGCGCGGTCGTAGACGACGAGCGACGTGGAGCCGCCGCCGTCCATGTTGATCGCGTCCGCGCACCCCTCGCGCAGAAGGAGGTCGGCCAGGTCGGCGTACGTCGCACCCTCGCTGTAGCCCGGCTGGCGGCCGTCCACGACGAGGACGACGAACGTCTTTCTGTCGCGCGAAAGGCCGAACGCCGTGCGCGGATACGCGTCGACGGCCTTCGCCGGGTCGGCGTCGGCCGTCCGGACGCCGCGGCGCAGGATGCGCCTGTTGCCGTACACCGCGATCGTCACGTCGTTTGTCATGGAGACGGGGACGTGCGGGCGGATCAGCACCTGGCCGTCCCTGCGCACGATGAAGAACACGCCGCGCTCCGGGTCCTTGCCGAACGAGACTTCCCGGCCCTCGGTCGCGGCGTAGCGGTACAGCGCGGCATACGTCGAGTAGCACCCCGCGCCGCCCCACGGCCTCCACCCGGAGGCGTTGACCGCGATTTCCACGTTCCTGCCCGCGCCGCGCCTGCGCATCATGAAGTCCGCCGTCGTCTCGCGCTTCGTGTTGACGAGCCATGTCTCGTTGGTGTAGTCGGGCATCGGCCGCCCCCAGAGCGGATCGCGTTCCGTTCCGGTGAAACTGACGCCGGACGCGGACAGGTCGACGCGCACAACATGCGCAACCATCCGGCGGGGCTTCTCGAGAACTAGTCTTTTCAGCGTCACGCCCCTGCGGTATTCGCAGACGCACGGCACCTCCGCACCCGCAGCGGCAAGCATGCACGCCGCCGCAACGACCGTTGTCACGAGACCGATGCCGATATGCGCAACCTGTTTTTCCATGCACGATATAGTACCATGCGCTATACCCAAAGTCAATGGGTTCGTTCAATGAACCCACGCTTACCCAGATTTTTCGGAGTACCGCTACGGGGCCATCTGCGGCGATGGTCGATGTTGGCGACGTTGTTCGCCCCCGCCTGCGCCGCCAGCGCAACCATCGCCGCGCACACAAACACCATCGTTTTTCTCTTCATCATAGTTTTCCTTTCCTCGCGTCCTTTTCGGCAAAACCTCATTGAAACTGGTCATTGGAATTGGCAGCATCTCCACATTGGCAACATTCCCCGGCGATTCGCGCAAATGCTTTCAGGTATTTTCACTTCAACGGAATGCGGTAGGACGAGGCGACGACAAGTCCGCTCTTGAAAACGACTGTCGCCCGGAAGTAGTAGCGGAAGCGGTCATGACAATCCGATGCTATGCGCGGCATTTCAAGCGACACACGCCCCGTCGCAAGTTCCATTGGACTGGAAAACTCCTTCGAATCGTTCAGGACGCCAGACGGTGCGCCCAACGTTCCTGTCCGCACGCGCGATTCCTCGAGAGCCGTGGCAAACTCGACACGCCTGACATCGTCCGCCTCGCCCTTGAATTCGTATTCGAAAGTCGCCCTCTCGCCTTCCTTGAGCACGCCGCCCAGAAGCCGCACCTCGTAACATGGCCGAAGATGTTTCCATACAATCCTGATGAAATATGCAGTCATGGCGATTCCTATAAGCGGGAATACGACGCCTATGACAAGCTCGGCGCAGAAGCCCTTCTCGGGATAATCCCGCACGGCGGCGATGAACCTTGGAACAAGCCCCGCAAACGCTCCGGCATTCCAGCCGCAGCACCAGATCGCCATGAATACCACACCATCTGGCAGCACGCGCCGCAACCTCACACCATCAGCCGCAATCATCTGCTCGTGCGCTTCGCGTTTCTTGCCTCGCGTCCTGAACCACTTGACAAACTGAAGCAATCCTCCGCACAGTATTACAGCTGGAATCAAGACAAACATGCCAGTCCCGACATAATTGCCAAGCGTTGCCCCTGGTTTCCCGATAACCGACTTGAGCTCAAATAGTCCGTTGACTATGAATAGAATCGAAAACAACACTCCCGCAGCGCAGCCGGCGACACAGAGAATGCGCCCCCACACCGGCATGTCTTTCAGCCGTGGGGTCGAGAAGCCGACGTCTCCGTCCATGTTCTGCCGCTCCCACCGGAAGTCCTGCCGCCATCCGACG
>JAFUDL010000516.1 GCA_017459225.1 Kiritimatiellia bacterium | reverse complement strand
CTGTCACAGATTCGCAAGGTCAGCAACATCTTGAAACGCCTGGGCTTCATTTCGATATCAAGAATATGGCGTATGAGAAGTATTTTATGCACGACGCCGCCGTGTCAATGGAGGCGTATGACGTGTCGGCAGGCGCTGCCGAGATGGTGGATTCCGCCTGGGGTGGCGTGCCGGTTGCATACCAGGCATCGGACTGGTCGTCGCTGTTCACAAACACGGACTTCCGGGCGTCGCTTTCATGGCGTGGGCGTTTCGCGGGAATTGCGAACGCCGTGAACTGCTATTCGGAGACCGAGGACGTACTACAAAATCCGGAAATGCACGGATATGGCGGTGCATGGTCGATGCAAGAACTGCTGAAAGGCACTGCCGCTTGGAGCGTGCTCAACGCCGTTCCGTACTATGGGCGCGGCGTTGAAGATGCAATCGTTGTGAGATTTGATGGCGATGACAATGGTTTGTGGAGAAGGAAGTTCAATGGAATGGTTGCGTGAGGGAAGGGCTTTTGGTAGACTACACTCAAAGGAAAGCAAAGGAATGAGTTGATGAGCAGGAGAAGAATGTTGGCGTTTGTCGTTGTCGCGGCTGTGGCCGCTGCCTTGGCCGATTCCGCATCCGACGTCGTGACCCTTACCGGGGAGACGACGATCTCAAGCAGCACGACCTACAACGCGCGGATCACGGGCGGCGGCGCGTTCCGCATCGCCGGCGGCGGCACCATGGTCCTTTTCCGATGAGGAGCTAAAGAAAGAATGAGACAGATGAAAAAGTTCTCGGCATTGGGCGTGGCCGCGATTTACATGGTCGCGGCATACGGAGAGGTCGTGACGTGGCCGGCCGCGCCGGGCACGGCGGCAACGAACGGCGCGTTCACGGTGAAGGTGAACGGCCGGGACGTGGACGTGATCGAGATCCCGAAGCCGACGCACTGCCTCAAGGGCGACGACGCCCAGCCGTACTACGCCGCGTTCTTCGACGCGGACGAGGAGGTGACCGTGGAGGTGACCGGCGCGGCCAACATGCGCCGCACGCGCATTCTCCCCACGCGGCGTGGCATCGTGCCGCAGGCAAAGGGCGACCACACGACGACGTTCCGCGCGAAGCCGCCGTTCAACGTCGCGGTCGAGCCGTCGGGACGCCACGGCGCGCTCGTGATCGCGGCGAACGTGCCCGAAAAGGACGCGCCGCGTCCGGACGCCCCGAACGTGGTCTACTTCGGCCCCGGACGCCACAGGCGCGACAAGGCGATCAAGCTGAGTTCCGGCCAGACGCTTTACCTGGCACCCGGCGCGTACGTGGAGGGCTGGGTTTCCGCCAGCGGAACCAACATGACGATCCGCGGCCGCGGCATCCTCTCCGGCCTGCCGTGGCAATGGGGCAAGGGGCCGGTCGGCTGGATGGTGGCCCTGAAGGGGAACGGCATCGAGGTGAGGGACGTCACGCTGATGAGTTCGTGGACGTGGATGCTCGTTTTCAACGAGGCGGAGGACGTGCTCGTGGACAACATCAAGCTGCTCAACGGGCGCACGCTGAACGACGACGGCATCGACGTCTGCCAGTCGCGCCGCGTCACGATCCGCAACTCGTTCATCCGCGCGCAGGACGACTGCATCGCGCCCAAGCACTGGTGCGAGGACCTCGTCGTGGAGAACTGCGCGCTCTGGACGGACGTCGCGAACATCATCCGGGTGGGCTACGAGTCCCTGGGGCGCGAATATCCCTTCCGCAACCACGTGTACCGCCACATCGACGTCCTCCACCAGGCCATCCACAACAACAAGGCGCCCGACGACTACTGGACCGAGAACACGGTCTCCATCCAGCCCTCGAACGACATGGTGTTCGAGAACATGCTCTTCGAGGACTTCGCCTTCGACTCGCCGCAGGCGCAGGACCTCTTCCTGTCGCTCCGCACGCCGATCTGCCGTTACGGCAAGAAGCCACACACGCAGGGCGGCCACGCGCGCAACATCACGTTCCGGGACATCCACTTCCCCAAGAGCCGGCCGCTTGGCTCGTACGGCATCTGGATCCATTCAGTCGACCCCGACCACATCGTCGAGGACGTCACCTTCGAGAACATCGGCGGACAGGAGGAGTTCCACGTGCCCGTGGGCATCCGCGGCGTGGTGAAGAACGTCAAGGGCCTGCCGTGCCCGAAATGAGAGGAGCGCAGAGCAGATGAAGAAAATCAGCTTTTGGGCGTGCGTGGCGGTGGTCGCGACAAGCGCGGCCCTCCCGGTGCAGGACGCCATGAAGACCCCGCGTCTGCGGGACGTGCGCCTCCAGGGCGTGCCCGCGGCGAAGATGAACGACCTCATCCGCGCGCGGCTGACGAGCGACTTCGCGAAGCTGAACGTGTTCGCCGAGGCTCGGCGTGCGTTCGTGGACCGCGACGACGACGTCAAGGGGCACGGCGGCGTGTGGCGCGGCGAGTTCTGGGGCAAGCAGATGCTTTCCGCCGCGCGCGTGGCCGACTACCTCGCCGACCCCGCGTTCACGAAGTTCGTGCAGGAGGAATGCCACCGCCTCATGGCCACGCAGGACCCCGACGGCTACCTCGGAAGCTACAAGGACAAGGAGCTCGTCTCCATCGTCGATCCTGAACAGACGCGAAAGACCTACGGCTGGTATCCCGTCTGGAACATCTGGAACCGCAAGTACGCGATGTGGGGCATGCTGATGGCGTACAAGACGACGGGCGACAAGGAGATCCTCGCCTCCGTCGAGCGCCAGATGAAGCAGCTGATCGGCATGCTGCACCGCCGCAACCTGAAGCTCCACGACACCGGCACGCTCACGATGCACGGCCTTCCCTCGATGTCGATCCTCAAGCCGCTCGTGATGCTCTACGAGGAGACCGGCGACCGCACCTACCTCGATTTCGCCGCCGAGATGCTGCCCGACTGGGACCGCGCCGACGGCGAGTGCCCCAACTTCTTCAGGAACGCGACGCGCGAGCCGCTCCACGAGTGGTATCCGGCCCCCAGCGACTGGGCGAAGACGTACGAGTTCCTGAGCTGCGTGGACGGCTTGATCGAATACTACCGCGCGACGGGCGACGCGCGCTGCCTCGAGACGGCGAAGGCGATCCGCGACAACCTCCAGCGCAACGAGCTGAACGTGTTCGGGTCCGTCGGCTTCGGCGACAAGATCATCGGCGCG
>JAFUDL010000515.1 GCA_017459225.1 Kiritimatiellia bacterium | reverse complement strand
CTTCAGCTTGCGCCCGCCCTCCAAGAGCTCGCCCCTTGAGACATCATACCACGTGCCCTTCGGAAGCCACACCTCAACCTCCGCCTCCTTCGTCACGAGATCGACGGCCTTCGTGACGGGCGCGACGAGGATGTCGTCGCCGAACATATACTGGTTCACGGAATCGTACGCGGCATTCTCCTCCGGCCAGTCGTAGTACATCGGGCGGCACAGGCACACGCCCGTGTCGTACGCCTGGCGCGCGGCGGTGTAGATGTAGGGCGCAAGGCGGTAGCGCAGACGGTACGCCTCGCGGAGAATGAAGAAGTGGTCGGCGTACTTCCACGGACGGCGATCGGCTAGAGAATCCTTGGACGGGTGAGTGCGGAAGATCGGCGTGAACACGCCGCACTGCATCCAGCGCGTGAGGAGCTCGCCGTTTTCCTCCCGCTTGAACTGCGGACGGTTGTGTCCGCCGAGGTCGTGTCCCCAGTAGCCGTAGCCCACGTTCGACGCAGTGGCGGTGAACCAGGGGATTGCCTCGAGCATCCGCCACGAGCTCTCGCCATCGCCGGAGAAGCCGATCTGGTAGCGGTGCGAGCCGAGTCCGCCCCAGCGGTGGTAGATGATGGGACGCTTCGCGCCGCCGCCCGGCCGCACGCGCGCCGCATCGTGCGTGGCGAAGAGGTGGTTGAGCCAGAAGGTGTTGTTCAACGTCGGCTTGCCCTTGGCCATCAGCCACTGTTGCCAGTCGAGCCAGAAGCAGTCCACGCCCAGCGCCTCCAAGGGCTCGATGACGTCCTTGAAATAGACCTCCGCCCAGCGTTCCTCGTCGCCGCGGAACGGAATGGCACCCCCACCCTTCCAGCCGTAGTCCCTGGCGAAGCGCGGATAGACTTCCTCGCACTCCGGGATGCCGCAGGCGGGGTGCATGTTGAGCGGCGCCTTGAGCCCTTCGCCATGCAGAAAGCGGAAGAGGCCCGCAGGATCGGGGAAGTAGCGGCGGTTCCACGTGTAGCCGCCCCAGCCCCACATCTGCCCGCCGTTCGGCTGCATGACGTCGGGACGCTCGCCGATTCCCCAGTTTTCGTGCCAGTACATCTCGATCACGCAAACGTCCACCGGGATGCCGACGGAATTCATCTCGCGCACGACCTGGCGGTAGTCGGACTCCGTATCGTTCCAGAACCGGCTCCACCAGTACCCGAACGCCCACCGCGGCGGCAGCGGAATGCGTCCCGCCACCTTCACGTAGTCGCCCAGGCACCCCTTGTAGTCATGCCCGTATGCAAACACCGTAACATCCCGGTACGCGCCCTTCGCGCGAACCGGACGCTCCTCGACCCACTCTTTCCAGTAGTCGCCGCCCTTCACGAAAAGCGGCTTCGTCGTGTCATCTACCACAGCCACGCCGCGACGCGAGAGGACGCCTTTCTCCATGCGCGGCAGCAGATCCTTAATGCTCGTTCGCCCGTCGATGGTGCGCATCGTTCCCAGCAGATTCTCCTTGTCCGGCGCAAGCACGGCAACCGAAGTCATGTCTTTTTTAATGTTGCCATTGTTGCCAATGTTGCCAGTTCCAATTCCCAATTTCCAATTTGGCTTGCCCCCTTCATTGGCAACATTGGCATTGGCCATTGGCAACATTTCCACATTGGCAACACTCACAACGAGATTCGTCTCATTGAACGCGCCGCCCGTCCACTCAAGGCGCATCTTGTCCGTCGTGATCACCGCACCCTCTCCCTTGCGCTCGAACGTGTGCTTGACCGGCGGCTGGACGCGATTGACGAAGGTGAGGCTTGGACGATCCTCGAACGAACCGTCCTCGCTCCATTCGCAGCGAACCATGCGATCCGTGAGGAGCGTGAACCGCGCCTTGCCGACAATCTCCGTATTGCCCACGACGACCGCGCACGACGCGGCGCATACGTCATCCGTGCCGTCGATCGCCGCCCCCGCCGTGCCGGAGAAGGCAATCGCACCCGTTCCCGCATTGGCAAACACCTTGCGCGAGACCGTATCCCACAGCACTCCCTCGCCGCCTCTTCTCGCGGGAACGAGATTCACGATCGCCTTTCCGTTCGCGTCGTCGAGACGCGCGGAATACCACTTCGCGTGGCAGTAGCGCCCGGAAAGGCCGCGGCTGCAGTCGTCGTTCCACGAGCAGCCGAGCAGAATCGTTCCGGCGTCCGTGTGGGCGCCGATGGAACCAGCCGGCATGTCCTTCATCACCGCTTTGCCGTCAAGCGACGCCGTGCGGTTTGCAATGGTGATCGTGTGCGGCACGGAGAGATCGCCCAGCGTGAACATGAGGTCTGGCGTCTTGCCGTCCGCCTTCAGCGACTCGCCGCGATAGCGCATGTAGAACTCGCCGTCTTTCCCGTTCGCCTTGCGTCCGATCGTGAAGTCGTCGGTCGGCAGGCTGCCCATCAGCGACGACCAGTCGTTCTTTCCCGCCAGCTGGTAGTCGTTCGGCGCGTACTGGAACTTGATCGCGAGGCCGTGTACGGACGTGGACTTCACGCCGCTGTCGATGTACTGGTTGTTTCCGATGTAGATCGAGCCGCCATCTTCCAGCAGACGCACCTTGCTTGTGGCCAGGATGCGGAACACCCTTCCCTGCGCTTCCTTAGCGTCAAAACAATATAGGGAGGCCCGCACTCCGTCGCGGAGGACAACATCGCGACGCACGCGGTTCGCCGCAGGCCAGTCCGAGAGGTTCGTGCCTCTATCCTCGTCGTCCCACACGAGATACAGCGCGGACGTCTCGTCCAGCGTTCCCGCCGTGACTGCGGCATAAACCTCGTCTCCGTCAATTGAGACGGCAATCGGCGTAGCGGCTGCGGCTACCACCGCTACGGCTGCCATCGCTGCGACGGCGAGTTTCAGATGTCCCATGATAGGCATCTCCTTTTGATGTGTCCAGGGGGTGCAAACGGCTCTAAATCTCACTTCTCCGCGGCGGGAACCTTGAGGCCTAGGGCTTCTAGATAGCGGGCGTCGGCGGTGCATCCCGCAAACTTGCAGGAACGCACGTATTCGCGCATCAGGCGCACGGCAAGGGCGCGGTCGGGACGGTTCTTCTGTATATCGGCGTAGGTGCTGCGCTCGCCGTCCGCGAACTTCACGATGTTCTCCTTCCATCCCTTCGGCAAGGGAAATACAAGCCACGCGCCGTCGTTCTGCTTCTTGAGCGGCCAGTAGGTCCAGCCGATGTTGTTCGTCTCCATCGTCTTCGTGAAGGTACGGTACCAGTCGTAGGAGTTGTGGCCCGTCTCGCCCATGAACATCGCAAGGCCGGTCTTGTCGCGGAAGGCCACGAAGTCGTCGATCTTCGTGGGCTCCGTCCAGTAGCGGTGGCAGGTGTACATCATGTTCGAGTCGAACTTCCAGTCGGTGAACGGCTGGAAATTGGAGTTCCACTGCGCGCCGGCGAGCATAACGATGTGGCGGCGGTCGACTTCGCGGATGGCCTTCACGGCGCGCTTCTGCACCTGTTCGAGGCGCTTGTTGATTTCGTCCTTGTCGTCAAGGCGGCTTGATATCGGCTCGTTCATGAGATCGTAGCCGAGCACCACGGGCTCGTTCGCGTAGCGGCGCGCGATCGAGCGCCAGATGTCGCAGTACTGGCGCTGAAGGCCTTCGCTTTCGAAGAGCCAGGGATAGCCGTGGCTGTCGTCGATGTTGTCGCCTGTCTGGCCGCCGGGGCAGTCGTGCATGTCGAGTATCACGCGCAGACCGTGCCGGCGGCACCAGTTGACGACGTCGTCGATGCGCTTGAAGCCGTCCTGCGCGCCGGTGAGGCCAAGATAGTCCTCGTCGGTGAAGAGCTTGTAGTGGAACGGCAGGCGCACGGTGTTGGAGCCGGTGCGGGCTACAAAGGCGATGTCGGCCTCGGTGATGTACGAATCCTTGAACGCGCGCCAGAACTTCGCCGTCTCCTCCGGGCCCACGAGCTGCTTGAACATCTCGTCCATGAAGTGGGCGGAAGAGCATCTCTTGAAGCCGAACATGTAGCCTTCTGGATTGAGCCAGTGGCCGAGGTTCGTTCCGCGTATGAAGAACTTCTCGCCGCGCGCGTCGACGATGTCCTTTCCCTTCACGCGCAGGAATCCCTCCGCGCCGGACGCCGCCAGCACGCATCCCGCCACGGCAGCGAACGCGGCCGCGCGCACGATTCTCGAAGATGGCAACATTCTCATGATCGCTTCTCCTTCCACAGATTGCGCCGCAACGCCCGCCAGCGCTAGCCGGCGTGAACGGAGAGGCTCTTGAGTATCTCGTCTATGCGGTCCACCACGTCGGCCTGCACCGCGTCGCCGCTCACCGCGAGGCGCAGCACGGCGCTCTCGAACTGCGCGTAGAGGATGTCGGTGATGATGTCGGGGTTCACGTGCGCGCCGAACTCGCCCCTGTGCACTCCCCATGTCAGGAGCGTGTGCATGATGCGCTTGAGGCCGATCGTGAAGCGCATTATTCGCCGCGTCATGTCGTGCCCCTCGCGCTTCATCGACATCACGAAGTCGATTATCACGCAGAGGAAGTCTCGGTTGTCGAAGAGCGTCGCCGTAACCACGTTGCATATCTGGCGCAGACGCACGGAGGCCGGCAGCTTCGAGTGCACGATCTCGTTGTGCTTCTGCACTATGCGGACGAGCACCAGGCTTATCGCGCAGTCGAATATCTGGCGCTTGCTTCTGAAGTATCGATAGAGCACCGTGCGCGCGAGGCCGCACTCCTCGGAGAGCTCGCGGAACGAGACGTCCTTGTAGCCTAGCCTCGCGAAGAGCCGTATGGCCTTCGCTATAACCTCCTGGCGGCGCGCGCGGTGGTCCACCACGGCTCTCACGCCCCGGCCCCTCCTGCGGAGACGGGCAGCTTCTTCTCCATCACGACGAGCGTCTCGAAGCGCGCGGTGCGCGGGAACATGTCGAAGAGCGTCACGTCGCGTATCTCGTACTTCTTCGAGAGCGTCTCCAGGTCACGCACCAGCGTGGCGGGATCGCAGCTCACGTAGACGAGGCGCTGCGCGGGCCTGTTCGCGAGCCATCCCGGCACGTTCGGCTCCATGCCGCCTCTTGGAGGATCCACTATCACCGTGTGCCTGGCGCCCACCTTTATGCGACCGAGGCTCGCCCCCACGCGCTCGCAGAAGAAGTTCGCCTTCACGCCCATTGCCTCTGCGTTGCGCTTCGCGGCGGCCACCGCGCCACGCCCGCTCTCAACGCCAACAAGGCGCGGCTGCTCTCCGCCCTGCGCCGCGCCCTGCAGGCAGCATAGCCCGAACACGCCGACGCCGCAGTAGAGATCCAGCACGTGCGGCGCAACGGCCGCGCCTGCGGCGTACGCCTCGCGCACAGCCCTGGCGAGCATGTCGCCCACCATGGGATTCACCTGGAAGAAACCATCGCCCGGAACGCGGAAGGTGCGTCCGTCGGCCCGCTCGTGGAGCTCGAGGCCCTGCGGCGGATCGCCCAGCCACCACTTCACGCCGTCGATGGCGGTCCAGCGCACCGTCACGTTGTCCGCAGCCTTCGCGCTCTGGCGCACTGCGCGCGCGCCTTGCGTGAGCAGAGAGAACACGCCGGACCTGATCGTAGGCAGCGCTGCGTTGATCGCTTCGCACGCAAGAGGGTCCTGCGGCATGTCCACCACGCGGTGCTCGGGCTCCGCGCGGTATCCAAGCACCCATTTCCCGTTCTGGCGCTCGGTGTGGTACACCACCTTGTTGCGGTATCCGAGCGTCTGCGGCGCGCCGACCACCTTGAGAGGCACCACGCAGTGCGCCACCTTCCAGAGGAAGTTCTCGAGCTGGTCCTGCTTGATCTTGAGCTCCGTCTCGTACGTGACCGGCGCATAGACGAGGCCGATGCGCCCTGCGGTCTCGGCGGACGGCAGGCGCGGCTCCGGCGCGGCCCGCACCCCTTCCGTCTCCAGCATCTCCACGAGGCGCGCCTTCACGTAGCGCTTCTTCTGCTCTACGATCTCCGCCTTCACCGTCTCGCCCACAAAGGCGCCCGGCACAAAGCACACCCGCCCGTCGCCAAGGCGGCACAGTCCATCGCCGCCGTAAACGTTCTTCTCGATCTTGACCGTCACCGTCATGATGCGCTCCACTTCATTCGCCGAACACGTAGAATGTGTTCACGCGCGGAAACACCGCTCCTATCATCGGCGTGATGTCCGCCACCCGCGCGCTCTTCGGCGCGTATATGAACATCACCATGATCTTCGCCCCCTGCTCGCCCGTCTTCGCGATGATGCCGGGAAGCTCGCTCCACTCCTTGAACGGCGTCGTCCTGGGCTTCAGCACGGGGTCGAGCCCCTCCCCGCTCCAGTCCTCCTCCACGAATGTGAACGAGCGCGAGCCATCCTCCGCCACATGCACCTCGAACGGCTGGAACGCGCGCGACGCGCGGTCGCGCCACTTCTCCTCGGGGAGAAACGAGCGGAAGAAGAACTGCCCCTTGCCGCATCCGTTCATCTTGACGCCGGCTCCGTCAAGCATCGCGAAGGCGCGCGCCACGGCCGTTGCGCGCTCGATGGTGACGGACGAGTCGAAGGAGATCGTCGCGTGCACGTCAAAATTCTTCGAATCATCCTTGAGCGACCCCATCTCCTCGCCGGCGTTGTCAGCAGTGAGCTTCAGGTCCACCTCCTTCACGCGCCTCTTCCCGTCCCACGAGATCTGCACCTCGTAGAGCGCGCCCTCCTCGTGCTTCGCGAGCGTCACGAAGCGTCCGTACGAGCCGGACTGGTCAAGCATCCCGTCCAGCTGCAGTAGCGCGGGGCCGTGGTTGTAGAGCGCAAACACGGCGCAGGGCGCGTTTGTGGACGCCACAGGCTGGCCAAGCGCATCTCGCGCACCACCAGTGTACGCGAACGGCGCCTCGAGGATGCGTCCCTCTTCCGCCGCTCGCGCATCCTTCAGAAATGCGGTGATCGGCCCTGACGGACGCGATGCCGCGTTCTTTCCCCACGCCTTCACCGACATGGTCACCTTCTCTCCCAGCGGCCAGAACCTCGCCGCCACCGGATCCACTCCCTTCCCCAGCGGCAGGCCGATCTCCTCGCACGCCGCCGCGATCGCCGCAGGCGACGCCACCGTCACGAACATCGACTCGTACGCACGGTCCGAAAGCGGACCTATGGCAAGGAACTCCACCGTCTCGTCCGCTCCGATTCCCGTCGCCTCCGCGAGAAAGCGCACCGTGCGCGCGGACTTGTCCGCCACCACGCCCTTCGGCGCCGAGTTCTCGGCCTTCCAGCGCGCGATCTCGTTCGTCTGCACCGGCTTCCAGTCCATCGGCGACTTCAAAAGATCGCCGTGCGCCGCCGCGCACGCCGCCAACGCGAATATGAAAAACGCTCTTTTCATGACGCCGCCCCGCCTGCGCGCTTCATCTTCTCCACGGCACGCTTGAACCCTTCGGCCGAACGCTCGATGATACGCTCGTCCACGCTGCACGAAAGGCGCACATGGGCCGCCATTCCGAAACCGCGCCCCGGCACTGCAAGTATCAGCTCCTCCTGAAGCGCGTCGACGAATGCAAGGTCGTCGCCGCCAGGCGCCTTCGGGAAGAAGTAGAACGCGCCTCTGGGCATGCAGAACTCCACGCCCGCATCCTGCAGCACCTTCGCCATGAGCCTGCGGCGGCGGTCGTAGATCTCGAGGTCCACCGTCTGGTCGAGCAGGTTGGCCGCGAGGCGCTGCCCGATCACGGGCGAGTTCACGAATCCGAGCGTGCGGTTCGTGAGCGTGATCGCGTTGACGAGCGTGTTGCCGTCGGGCATCTCGGGATGCACCGCCACGTAGCCCACGCGCTCGCCGGCGAGCGAGAGCGTCTTCGAGAACGAGCCCAGCACCACGGCGTACGGCGTGAGTGGCATCACTGGCGGCACCACGGCGCCGTCGTACGCGAAGGCGCGGTAGGGCTCGTCGCTCAGAAGGTAGAGCGGACGCGCCGCGTCGCCGAACTCGGCCTCGCGCGCGGCGTTCACGTCGTTCACTATCTTGGCGAGGCGGCGCATGTCCTCCTCTGCGTATATGCAGCCCGTGGGGTTGTTCGGCGAGTTCACGAGAAGCGCGCGCGTCTTCGGCGTGACTGCGGCAGCCATCGCGTCGAAGTCGGGACGGAATCCCTCCTCGGGCTTGGAATCGACGG
>JAFUDL010000514.1 GCA_017459225.1 Kiritimatiellia bacterium | reverse complement strand
GTTGCCGAAATGGGCCGGCGCCGTCGGCGAGTCCGGCTATGGCGCCGATCTGCGCGATACGTATCGGTCGTCGGCGAAGATCGCTGCGCGGCTGGCGGAATACATCAAGTGCTGGGAATATTGGAACGAGCCGGATTCCTGGCCGTTCGGACGCGGCCCTGCCGAGAATCTTTCGGCCGGGCAGAAGGCCCTTTGCCTCGGCATCCGGTCGACTGGCATGGGACTTCCGGTCGCCATGGCGCCGCCTTCAAGCATTGCCAGCCGGGACTTCATCGCCGACTGCTTCGAGAATGGCATTGCGGAGGCCTTCGACATCTACAACACGCATGTCTATTCCCTTCCCGAGGGATATCCGGGCATCTTTCGGGCGCACGAGGCACTGCTGGCGCAGCATGGCTGTTCCGGGAGTGCGCGCATCATTAGCGAGGCCGGGAGCGAGGCGGCGAAGAACGACGCGAAGGCACGTCCGCCGCGATGGGCCAACGAGGCGGCGGTTCCGGATGCCGACCCCGACACCGTGGCGTGGGAACTTCTTCCCGACGACGTGCGCGCAGAGGTCACGATGACATACGTGAAGTGCTGGACGCTGGCGGCGGCATACGGGTGGAGCCGCTTTTACTCGTTCTGTTTCGCTTATTACAACGAGGCCGGCGGGGCGCGGGTATGGGGAATGCTTGGCCCCGGCATGATCGCCACGTCGTCATTCGCCGCCTTGGCCGCGTTCAATACGCATGTCGGGTCGCGGGTTTGTCAAGGCGAGATCGCGGGGCTCCCGCGCGGGGTGAAGGGCTGGCTCTTCTCGGATGGCATCACGCATACAGGCGTCTGCTGGGCGGAGCGCAAGACCGGGATCGCCTTTCCTCATGTGAGAAAGGTCGCCGCCATGACTGGCGATGTCTTCGCCAAGCCGCCCCGGGCGCTTGATGCGCGCCCCGTGTTCGTCGAGTTTTCCGCTCCGCCGCCGGTAGTCCCAGGCACGGCACCGTCCACTATCTCGGTCGGGCGGCCAGATGCCGGAGGGCTCTCCCCGATCATATTGGACTTCGTGCGTGACACGTCGGCAGGACGCTTCCGCGTGGACAATCATCGCCGGCACATCCTGACGCGCCTCGGCGAACGCATTGGCGGCAGGTTGCACATCTACAATTTTGACTCCCGCCCGTTCGAGGGCGATGTCCGTGGCGTATGGCCGGCGGGCTGGCGAGGGCCGGAGGCCTTCCGTGTCTCTGTGCCGCCGATGGGTCGTGTTACGCGCGAGGTTTCGTTTGAAGCGCCGCAGACGTTCTTCCGTTCTGCCGCCCGCATGGGGTTTGACGCGGACGGCGGCAGAAGCCGCACGCGCGCCACGTTCCTGTGCGCGGGCGAACTCAATGCCGAGAGGGTCTGCGCGCTCACGAGCCTGTCCACTAAGGGCGTCGACGCGAATCGGCTTGTCTGCACCAATGGCGTGTTGGACTATACGTTCCAGGGCAAGACGCTTTGCTCCATCTTGAGCGCGGCGATGCCGCCGGAGGTCCGAGATGCCGACGGCGTGACGTTTCGCCTTGCGCGAGTCGGGGGAGAGGGTGGAAGACCAGAGGATTCATTTAGTTACATCGACGTCGTGGCTATGACGCGCGGCGGTAAGTCAGCCAGATTGTCGCCGAACATCTTTCCGGTATTCTTGGACGACGTGCGGGAGATCTGCTACACCATCCGCTTTGATGAGTTAACTCCGCAGGTCGCCGGAGACGAGATCGAGACGATTCAGCTTCGGTTCAATCGGTTTGGCGCAGGGAAGGGAAGAACGATCATCTCAGATTTCTGCCTGTGGCGGGAGAAATCCGGCCGAAAAGCCGAGGGCCTTTGCCAGTGACACACTAACAATGAAAGGAAATAAAAAATGGAAGCACTTTGTGGAGTAATTCTTGCGGCATCGGTCGTTGTTACAAATACTGCGGTTTCGGCTGGCGCGTTGGGAAGCGATTTCACTTCGCGCATCACATGGGAAACGCTTTCCTCATTCTGCCATTCCAACTTGGCAGACGTGAAGGAGCCAGTGCGCGGAATCGTCGTGGAGCATCATGGTCTCGGTTGCGTATGGTTCAAGCCCAATGAGCAGAAAGGATGGGGGAAGGACCTCGCGGATAAGGGGATTGCAATCGTGCATCCCCACTACAACCCCTGGTGTTGGATGAACGATACCGCAGTGCGTTTTTCGGATCGCATCGTAGATTGCGTCATCGAACATTACGGGCTTGAGCCAGATGCGCACGTCTGTTCAATGGGTAGATCAATGGGCGGGCTTGGCGCTCTTGTCTATGCGCGGTATTCGCGCAAGAACGTTGTGGCCGCCGTTGCGAACTGCCCCGTCTGCGACCTGCCCTACCATTACACGGAGCGCCCCGACCTTCCGCGCACGTTGACGACTGCGTTTGCCGACGCGCCGGATTTTGACGCCGCGTTGAAATCGCATTCGCCCATTGACCTTGTGCCGCAGATGCCTGACATCAATTATTTCGTCGCACATTCGTCGGCAGACAAGTCTGTGAACAAGGAACGTCACTCCGACCGTTTTGTCGAGGCCATGCGCAAGGCGGGGCGGCGCATTGAGTATGCGATATCTGAGGGCACAGGCCATTGCCAGTTGACACCAGATGTCCAGCGCCGATTTGATGCCGCAGTCCTTGCCGCCTTCGACGAGCCGGAAGAAACTCCAGCGGTTGTCATCCACTCCGCGACTACGAACGGCGTGGAGATTCGCTGATTCGATACGCGCAACGATTCTTGTGGCGGCGATAGGGGGGATATTGTACAGCGCGAAGCTATGAGGCGCGGAGCGAGAGAGTTAGTTGCTTTCACTCGCCGCAGAAGCGGCGGGCGAAAGCTGCATGAGGTCGAAGAACATCAGGCGCGTATGCAGCTGGCCGGGAGCGGTGACCTGGCGATACTGCCTTTCCTGTTCTTCGGTGCTGAACATGAAATCAAAGCCGTTGTCTTGGTAGTAACTGATGGGTATGTCTTCGTTATAGGCATCTACGACAAGGTAGCGGCATCCCGTCTTGTTGTCCTCATCGACGAACCAGCTTTTGATGCTTTTCATCAGTTCTGTTCCAATGTGCTGGCGCAAGAACTTGCTGTTGACACCGAGACGTCCGATCAATACTGCTGGGTAGATCATGTCACGCTTCTGCTGCGGCACATCCTTTCCAATGCGTTTCCTTCTTGCGTTCGGAAGATGGTTCGTGAATATGCTTGCATTGGAGACCGTAAATGCGCAGATAATTTCGCTTGGATTGTCAATTTCAAGGAAGGCGTATGTCTTGCCCATCAACTGTTTGGCGTAGTCGAAATAATCCGCAGCAAAGAACTCGTCAAG
>JAFUDL010000513.1 GCA_017459225.1 Kiritimatiellia bacterium | reverse complement strand
GGCGCCGGAAGTGCTCAACACGCTGCGCAGCCTCATCGGCGCAGAGGCCTACGACAAGGCGTGGCGCGAATACTTCCGCCGCTTCGACGGAGGGAACGCCAACACCGAGGATTTCCTGAAGGTGTTCTCCGAGACGACGGGACGCGACATCGGCGCGCTGATGCGTCCGTGGCTCTTCTCGAGCGGACACCCCACCGTGCGCGCGAGCTGGACATGGGCGGCGGGAGAGCTCACGGTGACGCTTGCGCGCGAAGGCGACTACGTGGTGCCCGTGCCGTACGCGCTCGTGAAGGACGGGCGCGACGTCGCCTCGGGCGCGTTCGTACTGGACGGCGCGATGCAGCAGTTCCGCACGAAGTGCCCGAAGCCCGATTTCATCTCGTGGAACCGCGGCTGCGGATTCTACGGCGTACTCGAAGTGGAGGCGCCGGAGGAAGAGCTCGTGTGCCAGGTGCGCACGGACCCCGACGCGTTCAACCGCGCGGAGGCGATGAAGATGCTGCGCGACCGCGGTGCCGTGAAGGAGTGGCTTGAGCTCTACAAGGAGATCTTCGCCGACGAGTCTCTCGACCTCGGCGCGAAGGAGGCGATGCTCTCCGTGGGCGTTCATTCGCTCGACCGCAGGCGGCGCGCGTTCGTGCGCGAGAACGCCGCCGAGATGCACGCACTGCGCAAGGCCGCCGCGGAGGCGATCGGAGAGGCCGCGCTCGTCGCGTCGCTCGGCGGAGAGAACGCGAGCGGAATCGACGCCGCGTCGATAGTGCGCCGCGCGTGGGACAAGGTGATTCTCGACATGCTCGCCGAGCTGAACACGCCTGGCGCGTGGGCGGCGATCGAAGGCTACCTTGGTCGCGCCGAGAACATCACCGCGCGCCTCAACGCGCTATCAGCGCTCGTGCGCGGGGAGTGTCCGCGCAGAAAGGAAGTTCTTGAGGCCGAAGGCGAGAAGCTGCGCAGCACCACGAACGGCTATTCGAGCTATCTGCGCATCGTCGCATGCGATCCGCACGAGGACGTGTTCGCGGCGATTGAAGCGGAGGAGCGCCGCGAAGGATGGAGCATGTCGCATCCCGCTCTCTCCCGCGCGCTATACTGCGGCTTCACCGCGAACGCCGACAGGCTCTGGACGGACGAGGGCCTCGCGTGGATCGAGCGCACGATCGTCAAGTACGCGCAGTGCGGCGAGTACAACGCGCTGCGCCTCCTCTCGCCGTTCCTCACGTGGCGCTGGTTCGAGCCTGGCCTGCGCGCCGAGGTGAAGGCGCTCCTGGAGCGTCTCGCCGCTGCGCTGCCCCGCGAGAAGTATCCGTCTCTTGGCGGACGCATCGCCGATCTGCTCGCGTAGCGGCTACGCGCATTTCAAGGTTTTCAAATTTCCCAGAACATCAAAACGAAAGAGAACATCAGATGAACGAAGAAGCATTCAAGAAGGTGCAGGCCGCCGTGGAGGCGGCCAAGGGCACGACGATCAAGCAGCTTTTCGCGGCGGATCCAGAGCGCGCGGCGAAGTACACGCTCACGGCGGCGGGCTGGACGCTTGACTACTCGAAGAACCGCGTTGACAAGAACGTGATGCGGGCGCTACTCAAGCTCGCCGAGGCTTCAAACCTCAAGGCAGAGATCGAGAAGATGTTCACCGGCCGCAAGATCAACGAGACCGAGAACCGCGCCGTTCTGCACACCGCGCTCAGGAACTGCGACCCGAAGGCGAAGGTGAAGGTTGACGGCAAGGACGTGATGCCGCAGGTGCGCCGCGTTCTGAAGCAGATGGGCGCCTTCGCCGACTCCGTGCGCTCCGGCGCGCACAAGGGCTACACGGGCAAGCGCATCAAGTATGTGGTCAACATCGGAATCGGCGGCAGCGATCTCGGCCCTGTAATGGCCACCATCGCGCTCGCACCGTTTTCCAAGCGCTACATCCGCAGCTACTTCGTCTCGAACGTGGACGCCACCCATCTCGCCGAGGTGCTTCGCGAGGTCAAGGCAGAGCAGACGCTCTTCATCGTCGCGTCTAAGACGTTCACAACGCAGGAGACGATGACGAACGCGCAGTCCGCGCGCGAATGGCTGCTCTCCAAGATCAAGGGCAAGGCGAACGACGTGGTGGCGAAGCACTTCGTGGCGCTCTCAACGAACGAGGCCGAGGTGGTGAAGTTCGGCATCGACCCGAAGAACATGTTCGCGTTCTGGGACTGGGTGGGCGGCCGCTACTCGCTTCCGAGCGCCATCGGCCTTTCGCTCATGATCTCCATCGGTCCGCGCAACTTCCAGCGCCTTCTCAAGGGCTACTGGAAGATGGACCGCCACTTCCGCACCGCGTCCCTCGCGCGCAACATGCCCGTGGTGATGGCGCTTCTCGGCATCCTCTACTCCAACGTGTACGGCGCCGAGAGCTACTGCGTGCTTCCGTACGACCAGTACCTCAGCCGCCTGCCCGCCTATCTCCAGCAGCTCGACATGGAGTCGAACGGCAAGAGCGTGGCGAAGGACGGCACGCGCGTGACGTACTCCACCGGTCCCATCGAGTGGGGCGAACCCGGCACGAACGGCCAGCACAGCTTCTACCAGCTCATCCACCAGGGCACGCATCTCATCCCGTGCGACTTCATCGGATTCTGCAAGACGCACAACCCCATCGGCGACCATCACGACAAGCTCATGGCCAACCTCTTCGCGCAGACCGAGGCGCTCGCGTTCGGCCTTGACCACGACCAGGCCGTGGAATGGTGCCGCAAGGAGGGCGTGGACGAGAAGCTCGCCCCGTACCGCACGTTCGAGGGCAACCGCCCCACGAACACTCTCCTCGCCGACTCCCTCACCCCCGAGACGCTCGGCTCGCTCATCGCGCTCTACGAGCACAAGGTGTTCACGCAGGGCGTGATCTGGAACATCTACTCGTTCGACCAGTGGGGAGTGCAGCTTGGCAAGGTGCTCGCGAAGAACGTGCTCGCCGACCTCACGGCGAAGAAGAAGCCCGTCCTGAAGCACGACTCCTCCACCAACGCCCTCATCGCGCGCTATCGCAAGGCCAAGGGCCTCGCGTAGACGACTTCGTGGTATAAGGCACCGCAGAACCCCGACTTTCCGTAGTCGGCTTGATCGCCCGCGTTGCATGCTTGCTTCGCGGGCGATTTTGCGGTATGCCATTGCCAATTCGCGCCACACCGGCGTGAAGGACATAGTTCGGCAACGGTAGGGGCACGCGTCCCGCGTGCCCGCGCTGCGCGAGAAGGCTAACAAAATCCTAACATTCGCAGTACATAATATGTAATGCCATGAGAGACATTGCGATATGCGTTTTGACTGTTGTCGGCGGCCTGGGAGCTTTCCTCCTGGGAATGAAGCATTTGTCCGAAGGCCTGCAGGCCGTTGCGGGCAGGGAGCTTCGAAAGTTCATGGCGCTCGCGACGACGCGACGCGCGGCGGGAGTGGTCACGGGTGCGGCGGCCACGGTGCTGGTGCAGTCGTCGTCCATAATCACGGTGATGCTGGTGGGCTTCGTGTCGTCAGGGCTGATGACGCTCCCGCAGGCGATAAACGTGATCATCGGCGCGAACATCGGCACCACCGCCACCGTGTGGATAGTCGCATTTGCGCCGGATCCGCAGATGCTTGGCCTTACTGGCGTGTGCATCGGAGGCTTCCTGTACTTCTATGACGCGTGCTTCATCTCGCGCCGCGAGCTCGCGCACAACCTCGGCCTTGCCGTGATGGGGCTTGGACTCGTTTTTCTGGGCATGTACTTCATGTCGAAGGGCGTGCAGCCGATAAGGCAGAATCCGGAGATTCAGGCCGCGTTCATGCGCATGGGCGCGAGGACTCTCGGCGAGGTGGCGCTTGTGGCGCTTGCTGCTGCGGCGTTCACCGCGGTTGTGCAGAGCTCGGCGGCGACGATCGCGATAGGCATGACGCTCGCGTCGCAGCAGCTCATCACGTATGAGATGGCGATAGCGGTGCTGTTCGGCGCGAACGTGGGCACCACGATGACGGCGTGGCTGGCGGCGATAGGAGGACCTGCGGCGGCACGGCGCACGGCGCTCGCGCACACGCTCTCGAACGTGATAGGGTCCGTCGTGTTCCTGCCGCTCGTGCTGCCCGTTCTGGTGCCTATGGGCAAGGCGCTCTTTCCCGGGTGGAACGCCGTAACCGAGACGGCGAAGGGACCGATGCTTCTCGGCGTGATGGCGCCCATCGCCGTCACCGACACGGTGTTCTCGCTTCTGCGCGGAGTCCTCTTCTTCCCGTTCGTGAAGAAGTTCGCGGCTCTCGTGGAGCGTCTTGTTCCGCAGAAGAAGGGCGAGGAGGCGCACTTCTCCGCGTTGCGCCATGGAAGCATGGTGTCGCCCGTGATCGCGTGCGACCAGGCGCTCATGGAGGTGCAGTTCATGCGCGACGTCGACGCCGAGCTTCTCGAGGGCGCGCGCAAGGTGCTTGTCGGCGAGGCGGACGAGGCGCTTGAGCGGCGCATCATCGAACAGGAGGTGCGTCTTGACGACGTGCAGCGCGAGATCACCGACTTCCTCGGCGACATCATGACGAAGCGCCTCGCGCAGACGGTGGCCGAGCGCGCGCGACGGCTGATGCGCCTTACGGACGAGCTGGAGTCGATCTCGGATGACGCCGCGCAGATTCTCAAGGTGGCCCGGCGCCTGCGCCGCCAGGGGCAGAAGATGTCCGCCGAATCATGCGAGCGCCTCGTCGCCGCGCATGACCGCGTTGCGGCGTTCGCCGCGAAGGTGTTCCCCTGGATACGCTCTCCCCGCCCCGCGATAGACCTTCCCGCCATGCAGGCGGAGGAGGGCGAGCTGCATGACTTTCTGCACGAGTGCCGCAGGGCGCAGCTTTCGCGCGTGGGTCCGCACGATCCCGGTTCGCCGCTTCGCGTACTGGGAGAGCTGGACGTGATACGCGCCTATGCCCGCATGCTGAGCTGCTGCATGAACATCGTCGAGACTCTCGCCGGAGGCAAGATGCCGCGGGATATGGTATAATGTGGGCATGGCGCCAGGAACGATACTGATAGTCGAGGACGACGCCGCCATCAGGGCGGTGCTGAGGGTCACGCTCAAGGGCGCGGGCTACGAGCTGGTGCGCGAGACGGCGCGCGGCGACGAGGCGCTCGCGCTCGTGCGCGAACTGCATCCGTCGCTAGTGTTGCTGGACGTGATGCTGCCCGGCCTCGACGGCTTCTCCGTGTGCCGCCGCGTGCGCGAGATGCCGGAGGTGTCCACCACGCCCATAATCATGCTCACCGCCAAGTGCGAGGAGCGCGACGTCGTGCGCGGGCTAGAGCTTGGCGCCGACGACTACATCGTGAAGCCCTTTTCCCGCCATGTGCTGCTCGCGCGCATCCAGGCCGTTCTGCGCCGGCCCGAGGCGATACGCCCCGAACGCACAGAGCATGACGGGCTCTCGTTCGACGTCGCCGCCCACGAGGTGTCGCTAGTAGGGCGGCCGCTGGACCTCACCGGCAGCGAATACCGCGTGCTTGCGCTTCTTCTCTCGCGTCCTGGGCGCGTGTACACGCGTTCGCAGATCATCGACCTCACGCAGTCTCCAGAGAAGGCCGTTACCGAAAGGGCGATAGACGTGCAGATCGTGGGCCTCAGGCGCAAGCTCGGTGCGTGGGCAGCGCACATCGAGACGATTCGCGGGGTGGGATACCGTTTCCGTCCATGAAGTCGCGCCGCTTCAGCTTCCTGATCGCGCCAGCGCTGGCCCTGCTTGCCGGTGCGCTGTACCTTGGCGTTCTGCTGGCGCAGACGCCCCATTTCAACGACAACTTCGAGCGCCTTGTGAGCACGGGGATAGTCGTGCTGATATTCCTGCTGGCGTACAGGGCCCAGAGACGCTTCGCGCAGATCGCCGCCGAACGCGACGCAAACGGCAGGCTCGTGGCGGAGATGCGAAACCTGGAGAAGTTCAGGCGCGAGTTCGTGGCAAACGTGGCGCATGAGCTGCGCACGCCGCTCACGGGAATACGCGGCGCCGTTGACGTGCTGGTGAAGGACGCCACGCTCTCGGGCGAGGACCGCGCGGCGATGTTCGGCGTGCTGCGCGAGCAGACTGCGCGCCTCGACCGCCTCTCGCAAGACATACTCTCGCTTGCCGAGATCGAGCGGGCGCAGGCGAGCGACACCCACGAGTTCGAGATTTGCGACCTCTCGCACGTGGTGGCGAACGCGGTGGCGCTGATGGAGCCGAAGGCGTCGGCTCTGGGCGTGCGGCTTGTGCTTGCGCGCAACGACAGCCTCCATGCGAACTGCGACGCGGGGCTTCTGGAGGAGGCGGTGGAGAACCTCGTGGAGAACGCTCTGCGCTATTCGGAGTCGGATGATGTGGTGGTGACGCTCGCCGCCGAAGGGGATCGCGCGCGCATTACGGTGGCGGATCACGGCGTGGGAATCGCGCCGGAACACCAGAAGCGCATCTTCGAGCGTTTCTACCGCGTTGACAAGACGCGCAGCCGCTCGCACTGCGGCACCGGCCTCGGGCTTGCGATCGTCAAGCACATCGCCCGGCTCCACGGCGGCGACGTGGCGCTGGAATCACAGACCGGTCATGGATGCAGGTTCTCGATAATCCTTCCGTCGCGCGCCGATGTCATTTGCCGGGAACGGTGACGGTGAACTTGCCGTGCTGCGGCGCGCCGAGCAGGTACCAGCGCACGGTGAAGACGCCTGGCGCGGTCCATGCGCCCGACGCCGCCACGTCGCGCGTTCCGACGAGGGCGAACAGTATCTCGATGTTCTGCGGGAAGGTGTAGGTTGTCGTGGCCCATGAACCGTCGCCCACGGCGAAGCGGAAGCCGTCAGGCCGCACGAGCGCCCAGCCCTGCGGAGTCTTCTCTATCGTGGCGTTCTTGAAGTCCAGAGGATTCTTCGAGACCTTGGCGCCGGCGATGGGGAGCGCGGGGGCGGTTGCGGAACCTCTCTGCATGGGGAGCTTGAGCGAGGCGCAGCGTTCGGCGAGCGCCTTCTGGGCCGCGGCGTCGTCGGGAAGGGCGGAGGGGCCGAACGCGGGCAGGAGATGCTTCCACACGAGGTTGATCTCGTGCTGCATGTTGCCGAGTCCGGCATGGATGGAGACGACGGCGTCCTGGTCGGGCATGACGATCGTGTACTGACCCATCGCGCCGTCGGCGCGGAAGGCGTTGTGGCGGCAGCGCCAGAACTGGAAGCCGTAGCCCTGGTGCCAGTCGCTGCCGTCCTCGCCCGTGACGGCGATCGCGCCGGACCACGTCTGGCGCGAGGTGGCTGCCGTCACCCATTCGCGCGAGAGGATGCGCCGGCCGTTCCACATGCCCTTGTCGAGGTAGAGCTGTCCAAAGCGGGAGAGGTCGCGCGTTGTCATGTTCATGCCCCAGCCGCCGCAGGCGATGCCGGTGGGGGAGACAGTGGACCACGGGCTTGTCATGCCGAGGGGGTCGAAGAGGCGCAGTTTAAGGAAGTCCATGAGCTTCATGCCCGAGACACGCTCCGCAATTGCTGCAAGCATGTGGGTGGCGCCTGAGTCGTACTTGAATACGGTGCCGGGCTCCCTGTCGATGTCGTTGGCGAGGAACGCCTTCACCCAGTCGCCGAAGGGATCCTTGTTCTCCGCGTCGGAGTAGCTGGCGCCCACGTTCATCGTGAGGAGGTCGCGCACGCGCATGGAGCGGAGGTTGAGTGAGGGGTTCTGCGGGGTCTTGTCGGGGAAGAAGGAGATGACGCGCGCGTCGAGGTCGAGCTTGCCGTCGTCCACGAGAAATCCAATTGCCGTCGAGGTGAAGCTCTTCGAATGCGAGTAGAGCATGTGCGGCTTGTTCAGCGTGTCGTAAGGTGCCCATGTGCCCTCGGCGATCACATGGCCGTGGCGCACGATCACAAAGCCGTGCAGGGAGTTGTCGGGACCGATCTCCCGTTCACAGGCGTCGATCCAGGTGACGATGGCCGAAGAGGCCACGCCCTGCGACTCTGGCGTAGCTTTTTCCATGAGCGCGGCGGAGGCGCCCATCGATGCGAAGATGAGGAACGATGCGAGAATAGATGTTGTTTTCATATGCAATAGCCTATCATATTCGGCCGCGTCTTGCAATGGCGAATTCCCACGAATCACGAACCACGAACCAATTACTCGGTTGCGCCTGGCTCGGCCATTTTGGTATAATGTTTGGCAATGAGACCGATAGCCACAGACACGCACGACTTTCCGTCCATGAGACGGGATGGCTGCATTTACGTTGACAAGACGATGTTCATCCATCGTCTTGTGACTACCGTTGGCTCCAAGCTGTTCTTCCTGTCGCGTCCGCGCAGGTTCGGCAAGTCGCTCACGGTCTCCGCGCTCAAGGCGCTCTTCGGCGGCAGGCGCGAGCTGTTCGAAGGGCTTGCCATCGACAAGGCGGACTGGTCGTGGGAGAAGTATCCGATCATCCACTTCGAGTTCAACGACCTTACGACCACAAGCGTGGAGGCTTTCGAGAAAGACGTTGCCGACCATCTGCAGGATCGTCTCTCCGAAGCAGGATTCTGCTACGATTCGTCAAAGCCGCCGCACTGGAACTTCGGCAAGGCCATCGAGAAGCTCGCCTGGGAAAGAGACGAGAACGGGAACGACGTCCACAAGGGCGTGGTGATCCTAATCGACGAGTACGACGCGCCCGTGGGGCATTGCCTTGACGACATCGCCAAGGCCGAGGCGGTGCGCGATAGACTCTCTGCCGTCTACTCCCTGGTGAAGAACCGCACGGGCGACTTCCGCTTCCTCTTCATGACGGGCGTCTCGAAGTTCACGCAGCTCTCGGTGTTCTCCGCGCTGAACAACATCGTCGACATTTCGCAGGACGACGAATACGCGACGATGCTCGGCTACACGGAGGAAGAGCTTTCAGCGAACTTCG
>JAFUDL010000512.1 GCA_017459225.1 Kiritimatiellia bacterium | reverse complement strand
TAGAATTGTTATGCGCTCAGTGGGGCTCCTGCGGCTTCAGGAGCCGGATATAGCTTCCGTGCTGCATACATCGTGCCGAATGCAGGAGAGTGAGGTAGATAATGAAGAAATCATCGATAATGGTTATGCTCTTCGGCGCCGCGTTCGCCGCGACGTCCGCAACGATCACTGTTGACAACGTGCAGCAGCGCTGGCCGTGGAACAACAAGGTGGACATCACCTACACCATAGCTGGAGACGACCTCGCCGGCAAGGTAGGCAAGGTGACGCTTACGACGATCATAAACGGAGCGTCATACACTGCGTACGACGGCCCTGTGGGCGACGCCAAGGTTGGCACGTTCACTGTGACGTGGGAGAATCCGCCCGCCGGAGTCAACTGCAACGACTGCAGAATGCGCGCCACGCTCAATACATGTCCGGTCCGCGAGGGCAACGACTACATGATCATCGATCTCGCGACTGGCGAAGTCACGTACGAAGGGCTTTTCCTGGACACCGATGACGTCTGCGGAATAAGCGGGCAGGAGCTTTCCAATGCCCGCTACAACGTTGACAAGTACAAGAGCACCCACTATGTTCTGCGCAAGGTGCCGAAGGGGACGTACAAGACTGGTGACAGCGTGGCCTATCCTTCCGGGGCGCAGCTGAACAATGATAGAACGTGGACCACCGACAAGGATTTCTACATCGGTGTGTTCCAATGGACAAACTTCCAATATTGGTATGTCTTTGACCTGTATAGTACAAGTCGTGACCCCTCTCAACAGGACCTTAGGGCGCGTCCTCTTGGCTTCACGCGCGACATACGCGGCATTTCCGATCCAACCACCACTCCACCCGGCGAAGCGGTGAGTGGCCAGTACTTCGTAATCAAGTGGCTAAACGGCAAGACGGGAATGGGCTTCGACCTGCCGACGGAGCTGATGCATGAAATCGCCACGCGCGCCGGCACTACTACGCACTATTTCTGGGGAGACGACGCCAGCGCCGCTTCAGAGTATGCTGTGTGTGGCCAAAGCGGCGGGCGCCCCGGGAACGGATGGAATTTCAAAGTTGGTTCGAGGAAGCCAAATGCGTGGGGGCTGTACGACATGGTGGGCCTAGACTGGCAATGGTGCCTCGACAGCTACGTCGCCGGCGAGGATCCGGCAACTCGCGAAGATGTGTTTACGCCCTATGCCGTTGAGGGTACGACTTCAATTAGGCGTGTGCGCGGGCAGGATGCTCTCAGTAGCGGCGCCAATCTTCGGTCTTCCGTGCGAAGTGGTGCGCAGACCGGTACAACCAGCAGTGCACCGCAGATTTATACCTTCCGCATTGCATACGTCGTTCCCAATTCCGGAGAGTGAGGTAGATCATGAAAATCAGAACTACATTCTTTGCTGCTGCGATAGCGCTCTGCGGCGGAGTTTATGCCAGAGAGGCAACGTTGACGAAGTCGGCCGTCTACACGTTCGGACTTGACACCGAGGCGTCGCCGAGGGCGATCAGAACGCAGGCGGAGCTTGACGCGCTCTGGGAGGGAACGTTCCAGACCGGCGAGAACGTGACGATGACGGCGCCGGACGGCGGCGAGACCACGCTTGCCACTGGCATGATCGGCGGCGGCACGTACCCGATTCCGTTCACGGCGGGCGGACTCTGGACGCTTGAGAACTCGGCCCAGGGTTCGGCCACGTTCACCGTGCGCCACTCGATATTCGGCACGCTCGGCGCGGGCACGGCGGAGTCCCCGGCCAAGATCGTCGATTCGATGGAGCTTATGGATCTGGCCAGCGCGGGCATCGCGGGCGACGGGTACGTGTTCGTGCTCTGCGGAGACGAAGGCCTTGCGGGACGCCTCATGATGCCGCCGGGATTCAGGGCGGAAGACATGGGCCGAGGGACGATGAAGCTGGTGGAAGATCCGAACGTGTTCACGTCCGAGGATTACGTATATTCGCTCGAGACGATGTTTAACGGTCCCGACCGCACCGTCAAGGCCGGCAAGTGGAAACTGACTTATTCAGGCGACGACTGGGCCGGAGACGCGACGAAGGCATCGAGGATCGTCGTCACGTCGCCGAAGGGCGTTGTGACCACGCTCCACTTCAACGGCACGGGCCTGGCGCTGGTCAATTTCCCGTACAGGGGCGACTGGCATGTCGTTCTCACGATGGCCAACAACGCCGAGTACGAGTCTATCATCACCGTGCCATCAACAGGGGTTACAGTCTTCGTTCGCTAGAAGGAAATGCCATGAACAGCATGTTTCGAACTGTCGCGGCCGCAGTGATCTATGCAGCGGCTGCGTTTGCAGGTGCGTGGGCGCAGGCTACCGCGCCCGCCGATGTGCAGGGTGGAACCTGGAAAGTCGTCTATTCGTCGTCGGAAGGTCCTGAGGGACGGGCCCTCGAGGTGATAACCGAGCGCGTGGGTTTTTATCTTCTCCGAGAGAGGCATCTGGCGATACCCATGGTGCTGCCGATCGAACAGGACGGCGGCGAGCCGGTGAAGGGCAAGCGCGACATGATCGTGATCGGGCGCGTGCAGGAGAACGCCACGCTCCGCAAGTATCTCGGGAAAGACGCCGAGAAGCTTGTGCCGAAGGGCGGGTATCTCATCCGTACCCTGCACGACGGAGAGCATGAAGTTGTGCTGCTCGCGGGCGACACGCCGGAGGCGGTGCTGTGGGCGACGTTTGACTTCCTCGACGTGCAGGTGCCGCTGATGGAGGGCTCGATCGCCCCGCCGCGCGGACGCTACCCCGGTACGTTCTTCCGCGCCAACAAGCGCGACCTCCCGAAGTTCGACAAGGACAAGGAGAAGCGTATCCCCGTGCGCAGCATCGCATGCGCGCCGCAGACGCCCGTGCGCAGCGTGTTCTCGTGGGGGCACGAGATGGACGACTACCGCGCCACGTTCCGCGAAATGGCGCGCGCGCGCTTCAACCGCATCATCATCTGGAACAACCAGCGCGTCATCAACGCGCGCGACGTTGTGGAGGAGGCGCATTCGTGGGGCATCAAGGTGTTCTGGGGCTTCGCGTGGGGGTGGTCGCTCCACTGCGACAAGGCGGACATCCATAACCTCGGAAAGTTGTCCGACGCCATCATCGACGAATGGCACCGCATCTGGAAGCCGATGGGTGGCGACGGCATCTACTTCCAGAGCTTCACCGAGACGGACCGCCAGGAGCTCGCCGGACGCTCCATCGCGGAGGCCGTCGTCGAGCTCGTCAACATGACGGCAAAGCGCATCCACGCGGAGTCGCCGGAGCTGGACATCGTGTTCGGCCTCCACTCGAACTCGATCCGCAAGCCCGGCGCGACGGACTTCATCGCGAAGACCGACCCTTCGCTCGAGATCCTGTGGGAGAACTGCGGCGGCTTCCCGTTCTGGGAAGGAAATGGTCGGACCGGCGGGCCGGACAACGAGTTCTGCGAGAAGATCCTCGCGCTTACGCCGTCCGTCGGCTTCGTGTGGAAGGCGCAGTTGTACCTCGACTGGAAGAACTGGATCGAGCCGGCCGGACCGTTCATGCTCGGATGCGCCGGGCGGAGAATGCGGGAGTACCACCAGTCGATCATGCAGCCGATGCAGTGCTCGTTCGACAACGATTGGTTCCAGAACGGCAAGTTCGCATGGGAGTCGATACGCCGCCTGCGCGCCGCGAAGCGTCCGCCGAAGGAGTTCAACGCCGTGCCCTACAACAACCCGCCGTTCGGACTCGCGCCGTTCTGCGAGGCCGAGCTCTTCTGGAACAGCGACGACCCGTGGGAAAAGATCCTGATGCGCGCCCGCATGAGGGCGCTGCCCGAGAGGTAACTCTCCGAATAGAGCGGGCGAGGGGTGCATCCGCGACATTTTTCCTGATGTGACATTCAACATCCCAAGGAAGGAAGAAATACATGACAACAGGAAACAAGTTGTCTGCATTCCTTTGCGCTATTGCGGCGGTTGCCGCGTGTGCGGTCGGGGCGGCGGAGAACAATGCGCCGTGGCGGTTCCGGCACTACCGGTTCAAGATCGACGACTGCATGGGCGAGCGGATCGGCGTGCAGCTTTCCGAGTTCCGCCTCTTGAACGGCAGTCAAGACGTGACGCCGCTCCGTTCCGGCTTCTCGCACGGCGAGGGCATGGACTCGAGCGTAAGGTCTCCGATCAGGCAGGCGGTGGACGGCGACCTCAACACGAAATGGTACTCCGTCAACGGCGCGAGCGGCAAGGACATGTCGAAATGCTGGCTGCAGATCGACTACGCCGAGCCGCAGTCCGTGACCGCCTACGACTGGGCGACGGCCAACGACCGCTGGCTCGGCGAGACGCCGCGCGACAGGCGCGACCCGATGGCGTTCCGTCTTCTCGGTAGCGACGACGGCCAGACGTGGACGGAGTTGGACGCGCGCAGCATCGGCGAGAAGAAGATCAAGCGCAACGCCTGGACCGGTCCGTACAGTCCGCTGCGCGGCGAGTCCTTCACGGCCCACCCGATGATCACGCGCGACGGGCTGCGCAT
>JAFUDL010000511.1 GCA_017459225.1 Kiritimatiellia bacterium | reverse complement strand
CGATGATCGCGCTCGTAATGCTGTTCTGCTCGAACATCACAATCCCGTGGCCCAGTTGCAACGCTCCGATGCGCATGAACAAAGGGGAAGCTCGTCAGGAGGTGGCATGAACCGACCCACACTCATGCACGAAGAGCCAATTTTTTTTGCGGTTTGTAATTCGTGGTTGCGGCTGGACACACCGTGGCGGCGGCATGAGATCACGCCGCCCTGCCAGAATGACGAGGTCTGCGTAGAGGACTACTCCGTTTCCACGGCCCGGATGCGGAAGAAGCGGGCGGGCTTGTTCGCGGCGGGAATCGGCGTTCTGCCAGACTGATCGACCGGATACGTGGCCGTGTCGTTTCCGCCTAGCGCATCCGTGGCTACAATGTTGAACGTGTAACCTTCCGTATTCACGAGCGGCGGAGTGTAGATCACCACCTGCCCGGCCTCAATGGCAATCGAAAGGAGCGCAGGATCGGCGAACGCGCCCGCAGGCTTGTCGAAGGCGTATCGGAACACGTTGGCCACGCCGTTAGCGTCCGTCTCGTCCGCCGCGCCGGAAATGCCGTTGTCGGACGCCCAAAGCGCGTAGCCTGACGCAGTGGGCATGTCAAGGGGGCCTGTGGAAGACGTGCTGCCGAGGTTCAACACATAGCGAGTCGCCACGCTCCCCGCCGGAAGTCCCTTCAGCAAGAAGAAGGCACGGCACGAGTTGACCGTGGCACCGGTCTCGGGAACTGCAAGCTTGCCGTCGTCTGCGATTATGAGCGCGGAGCGATAGCCGCCAGTGCCCAGCGTCACGGGCGAGGTGGTGCCTACGAATTCCGCCACGGCGACCGCTGCGAATTCCATCTTCGGCACAACGTACGTCACTCCCCCCTCCTGAAACGTTCTCCAGGCAGCGCTGCCGAGCGAGCCGACTAGCGCTGGAGCGCTCAACGCATTGCCCTGTATGCCCTCGCTCTTGAGCGTCGAGCTCCAGGCGGCGCCACTGTAGTAGCAATTGGAAAGCTTGTAACAGTCACGATTGTAGGCAGCGGCAAAGTAATACGAGTTGCCGTCCGTCTTCGCCCTTATGATGGACTTCGGCGCAAACAGGCAGTTGTTTAACTCCGCATCTCCGTTAACCCATCCTATCATGCCCCCGCCTTCATAACCATTTTCGGACGTATAATTGATGGATCCGTGGAAGGCACAGTCATTGACGATGAGCTTCGCCGAATTGTCAACACGGGCCACAATGCCGCCTGCATCTATCCAATCTCCATAACTGGCGGTGATCGACACATCGCTCCAACAGCTCTTGATGGTGCTGCGGCTTCCCGTGACGAACGCGGCAAAGCTGGCCGGGCGGAGTCGGGTGGAGGTGATGCTTCCATTGACTCTCAAGTTCTGGATGGTTGCCTCATTGATTTCATAGAATAGCGCAACACCCTGGCCGCCTGCCTGCAGGTTGACGGTGATCGTGTGGCCCAGACCGTCGAAAATACCCCTGAAAGGCTTTCCTGCTGCGCCCACCATCTTCGAGACGCTGATGTCGTCTGCGAGCTTTACGGTCCAGCCGTCATACGACTCCGCGCCGCTTGCCACGTTGTCGGCGAAGGTGTTCCAGTCGGCGGCCGAGCGGATGACGAGGACTTGTTCCGCAAAGCCTATCTTCACACTGGCCGATTCGTCGCTCACGGTCACGCCGTTGAACATGAGGCCATCCACGGTGGAGGGGTTAGAGTTGGAAAATGTGTTCATCTTCGGCACGACATACCATAGTCCCATTTCCTCGTACATCTTCCAGCCGTCGCCGAGGAACTCAAGCAGCTGGGGGGGGGACATTTGGGAGGCGTTGATGCCCTGGGCGGCGCCGAGGACGGTTTTGTAGTAGGCGCGGGTGAAGGAGCCCGCATTGTTGCGGTTGAAGGTGGCGCCGCTCGCGAACTCCTGCACCGCCGGGTCGAAGAGGCAGGAGGTGTAGCTGACATTGACGCGGTTCCATCCCACGAAGCCGCCGCAGAGCGTGGTGGAGGCGCCCCTGAAGAGGCCGTTGAACAGGCAGTTCTCGAAGCGTATCTGGTTCCCGCCCGCGCCCTCGCCGCTGATGGCGATGAAGCCGCCATGCGTTCCGTCGCCCTGCACCTGCGAATTGATCTCGATGCCGACCTGGCAGTTGCGTATGGTGCAGTCGCCCCAGCTTGCGGAGATGAGCCCGGCGGCGAACTTGGCGCTTGTCTTGATGGTGCCGGCCACCTTGAGGTTCTCAAACGTGGCCTGCTCGACCGACAAGAAGGGGGCGCAGTAGATCTGATTGGTCTCGTAGTTGAATGTAAGCGTGTGGCCACCGCCGTCGAAGGTGCCGCGGAAGGATTTGCCCGCATCCACGTCGCCCACCATCGTTGTGACGGTGATGTCCGCGGCAAGCCGCACCGTACGTCCCTCGTAAGTGTAGCCAAGCGCCACGGCCTCGGCGAGGGTGTTCCAGTCGGCCGCGGATGAGATGACGAAGTCGGATTTAGGCATGACGGGACACGCGCGGCCGCCAACCAGTTCCCATCCATCGCCGAGAGCGGAACACATTTGTTCGGCGGTCATGCCCTCGGCGGATTCGCCCTGGGTTGCGCCAAGGGCCGTGGTGTAGTAGCTGTTGACGGGCGGCACGTATCCGCTTCCGCTGAGATAGTAGAACGTGCCGCCGCTGATGGATGAGTCGGCCTGCGGGGCGAAAAGGCAATTGCGGATGCTCATGGAGGGTTCGCTCCAGCCCACGAAGCCGCCGCTACTGCTCAAGCCACTGATCTTGCCGTCGAAAAGACAGTTCTCAATGGCCACCTTGCCGCCTGTACTCATGCCTCCGCAATAGTACCGACCGGATATGGTGGAGTTGACGCGGCAGTTGACGATGTGACTCAAGTTGACGCTCTCGCCGACAATGCCGCTTGACCGCGATGTGGAGACGGCACTGCCGAGCACCACGAGGTTCTTTATGGTGGCGCCGTCGACATAGAGGAAGGGCGCAATGTTGTCTGCGGAGTTGCTCGTATAGTTGAAGATCAGAATGTGGCCACAGCCGTCGAACGTCCCCTTGAAAGGATTCGCAACCGTGCCAGCCATAGTAGTGACGCTGATGTCGGCTGCAAGTTTTACGATCTTGCCCTTGTACGACTCCGTGCCGTTGGACACGCGGCTGGCGAATGCGTTCCAGTCGGCAGCGGAGCGGATGATGATGTCAATCGGCCACCGGACTACATACGGCGTTCCCGCCTCGATCTCCGTGACGTCCGTGAAATCCAGACTAAGAGTGCCACCCGCCAGACCCGAGGTTGCGTTGTCAAGTTTCTTGATTATGGCTCCGGCCAGGGGCGAAGCGGCGATCTCGGCCGCGCTCATGCTGAACGGCAGGCACAGCGTATTGTACCTTCCGTCTATGTAGAGAGTTCTGTCTGCCATTAGCACAGTCTCCGTGCGTCCGGCATGACTGGCGATGGCCGCGGCGTTGCTTTCTGTTTCAGCAATGTTGATACCCGGAAATATCCTGCGCGTGTTGCCGTCGGCCATGTCGATCAGGTTGTCGGCGACAGTGAAAGAGCCGTCTATGGCGGCGGCAGAGCCTTTGCCGCGTGTATCAAGCGTGCCGTCGCCCTGAAAGGCGAGCGTTGCTCCCCCCCGGACCTCAAAACCTGGATTGTTGCCGGATCCACCATCCACCCGGTTCACGCCTTTTAGGACAATTACGGCATCGCCGAAGCATGTGACGCCTGCCCATTGGTGGTTGTTGTCGTTGCCAATGGATGTGACAACGACGTCGCGGAACATCACCGTTGCACCTGGGGCGATGATTATCTGCGTACCCACGCCGCCTGTACCCGTGAGAACGGCACCGTCCTCAAGCGGCACCAGCCCGCTCGCGTCCGTAAGCGTCACCACCGGCGGCGCCGCATAGTAGGTGAGACCGTCAGCGGCCGTCACTTCCTCCGTCCACTCCAATGGAACGCACGTCGCGCTCACCGGCACTCCTGCGCCGGAAATTACATTATTGCCGGCAACAGTGGGGGCCAAGTCCTTCAAGTAGTAAGTGTCAACAATAGTGGCGGAAACCATAGTGCAACTGGTCATGCAGGCTACGGGATGATACGTGCCGGAGGATGCCGGAAAGAAGGAACCCTTGAACAGGCAGTTGCTGATGGACAGCGTCATCGTGTCGCCCCAGCCGAGAATTCCTCCCGCGTGATTGGCAAAACCGAATATCGTGCCGGAGAACACGCAGTCTTTGATCGAGAGGTTTTCATTTACGTTTCCGCCGTGGCCCACTATGCCGCCGGCGTACTCTGCATTTGAAACGGCAACCGAGACGTTGCATCCGCTTATTGTGTTCGTGGAGGAGTTTACGCATATGGCAACGAGTCCGGCGGAATGCTTGCCGCCCGTAACGGAGCCGGAGACGTTGAGATTGCGGATCGTCGCGCCTCTGATGTTGCCGAACGTAGCGCCAGCGGCGCCGCCGGTGGAGATGTCCACGACGAGCGAGTGGCCGCCGCCTTCAAACGTGCCGCTGAAGGGACAGGAGACGATGCCCACCATGTTTGTGACGTTGATGTCGGCCGCCAGCGTCACGGTCAGGTCCTCGTATGCATCAATGCCGCGGTTCACGCGCGACGCAAACGCATCCCAGTCGGCCGCGGAGGTGATGTTGGTGATACACGGGTTGTAGATGTATGGGCTTACAGTAATGTCCTCCGCCTGCACCACCCCGGCAATCATCACACCTTGGGAAGAGCCTTGAGCGCCTGCGCCGACGCTGTAGGGCGCACTGACGCCGCTGATGGCCGTGACGCATCTCGCGCTTTCGGTGATGACGACGGCGCGGCATGACCCCACGGCGCCGCTGCCGATGCCGGGCGCGTATTTACCGCCCGTGGCCGTGACCACCGTGCCGACGCCGATGTCGATGTTGTCGCATTCCGCGTATGCGCCTCCGCCGATACCAGCCGCCATCGAGCCGCCCGTGGCGGTGATGGTGCCGCCGGCCAAGGAGATTCTGCCGCAGTTGAGACCATAGCCGCCGCCGATGCCGGCCCCTTTACCGTTGCTGCTTACATCCAAAGCACCTTTGCCTTTGATTGTCACAGTGCTGCCCTCCGGAACGAAGATGCCAGGATAGTCCTCGTATCCGCCCTTCACGATGTTGGCTCCCTCTAACACGATGGTAGCATCTCCCTCGCACGTAATGCCCGCCCACATGTGACTGACGTCACCGAAGTCGTGTGGAATGGCAGTGATGTTCACGTCGCGCAGCGTCACCGTGGCGCCGGCGGCAATGGTCACATGGGTCTCAGGACCGCCTGCTCCCGTCAAAACGTCGTTGTTCTGCAGCGTCACATCGCCCGTCCCGCTCGTCAGCGAAACCGTAGCACCCCTGGCGGCAACTGCAACTAGAATCACGGCAAGACTAAAGATTGTTTTTACGGTCTTCATGACGTTTCTCCAGATCCTTGTCCAATCAAAAGTTTGTGGTTAGTTTATCATTTCTGGCCGAGGTTGTCACGCAGGTTTCGAAGTTTAGAGGTTTCGGGGTTTAGAGGTTTCGAAATTTAGAGGTTAATCCTCAATGACTACGCGGAAGCCCACGTCGAACGGACGCATCCACTCGGGATAGCGCCAGCGCCAAGCGCTGGACGACACCACGGGGCGCCTGTACCACGAGCCTCCTCGCACCACCTTCAGGTCACGCGGCGCCGCGTTCTCGCTGTACGGATACGGATGCCACGAACTCAACGTCCATTCCGCCGCGTTTCCGTGCATGTCGTAGAGTCCCCATGCGTTCGGCGCATAGCTGCCCACCTTGGCGAGATGCAGCACATGGTCGTTGAACCTGCGGTCGCGCAGCTCGTAGTCCCATATTCCCGGTGGCCGGTGCCTCGGATTCGGGTCGCCGCCGCGCGCGAACGGCTGCGGGTTAACGCCAACCACGGCAAGCTCGATGAACATGTAGTCGGCCATGTTCTCGTGCGTGGAGAAGTCGTCGTCCTTCGTGCCGTAGTTGAACTCGGTATCGGTTCCCGCGCGGCACGCCCACTCCCATTCGGCCTCGGTGGGCAGGCGCACCTTCCTGCCGAGCTTCTTCGAGAGCCATTCGCAGTAGCGCTGCGCCATCTCCCAGCTCACGCGCACGGCGGGGAACTGCTCGTGGCCGGGCTGGGCGAAGTCGGGATCCTCGTCGCCCATGTAGTAGCCGCGCTTCACCTGGTCCTTGTAGTGCATGTCATAGACGCCGTTGTCGAACTTCGGGTCCATCAGGCGGAACTGCGCCTGCGTGATCTCCTTCGTGGCCATCCAGAAGCCCTTCTTGATCGCCACCTTGCCAACGGGACGCTCCGCCGCCGTCAGTTCGTCCGAGCCCATTGCGAATGCGCCAGCCGGGATGTATGCGCACTCGATGCTCTCGTCGCCTCCAAGCGAGAACGTTCGCGGCGATCTTCCGCCCTGCATAGCCTTCGCGCGCGCGGCGTCGAAGGGCCAGCCAGCAATCGGCGCGCTCGGCGATCGCGCCCTACCGGGCCGCGGCGCCACGAACTTCTCCGTGCCTGGCACGTACGGATTCACGATCTCCTCGGGATCGTACTTGTCGCCGGCCCACTTCTCCGCCATCTCCTTGCGGCGGGCCAGGTTCCTCTGCGCGCGCGCGTTCCTTCCGCCCGTCTCCTCGTTCCAGGTGCCCCAGAAGGGAACGTTGAGGTCCATCCACGTCACAAGCCTATCCCACTCCTCTGCGGTGAGCTTAACGCCGTGGTGCCCCTTCGCGAGCCTCTGGTAGAGCTCCGACGTGGAGACGTGGAACTCAAGCGGCGTGAGCAGATGGTAGTCGCCTTCCGGACCGTTCCGGCGCACGTAGGGCATCAGGTTCACGTACGACTTCGAGTAGTGTCCGCTCATCGCGCTGCCGTCGAAGTCCGGAAGCGGCGCGCCCATGCGCGTCTTGGCCTTGCTCGACGCATTGTGGCAGCCTACGCACTTTCTGTCGAGAACGGGCTGGACCTCGCGGACGAACGCGTAGTTGCGGCGCGGGCCGTACCAGGGCCTGGGCGTCTGCGGCTTCTTGCGCGAGGCGGCGGACATCGCGGCAGGCGGCGCCTCGTTCTGGTTCTCGTGGCAGCCCGTGCACGAGATCACCTCGCCCGGCACGCCCACGAACCAGGAGCGCATCTCCTGCAGCTTGCATCCGTGCTCGTCGAGAGGCTGGATGGCGAACGGAGTGTTCGCGGGAACTGTGAAGATGGCGCTGCCGTCCTTCTCGAGATCGACCTCGCCGAGGATGTTGCGCGCGTCCCACGGACCCTCGAAGCCGATGTTGTAGTGCCCGCCCACGTTGCGCGGCGAGTAGCTGTATGAGAAGAGGCGCAGCTTCTTCGCGACGCCCTTCGGAACGCCCTTCAGGCCTTCGCCGAAGTTGACGTTCTGCAGATAGACGGTGCAGGTGTCCACCTTGTCGTTGCGCCTGTCGATGGACATCCTCGGGCGCTCGCGCTTCTTGACCGGCAGAGGCTCCAGGCAGTTCCATTCCGAGAATGCGCACACGGGCACGATGTTGTCGTAGATGTCGGCAAACGCCACTATGAACGGATCGCCGTTACCCTTGTGAACGGACACGAGGAACAGCTCGTCCGAAAGCGGGTACGGATGGAGGAAGCGCGGGCTCGAGCCGTTGACGAGCGTGTCGCGCGCCTTGTTCGCGACTGGCTTGCCCCAGCCGGGAATGCGCTGCATCACGCCGGCCGTCTCGTTGCGGCCCTTCATCACGTCGAAGAGCACGAGCTCTCCCTCGCGCGCGACGCCGTGGTGGCCCGAGATGACGCCGCAGAACTTCGTGACGGATCCCGGCAGCGGTCGCGCGTAGAAGAGCGAGTTCGGCCAGTAGGAGTTGGAGCCGTAGAACGCCTTCTGGTCGGAGCCGTCCATGTTCATCGTCATCATCACGCGCGAGAAGTAGTGGGCGCTGTCGGTGTACTCCCACCTGAGGTATAGGACGCGGCCGTTGTTCATCACCACGGGGCACCAGCTGTTGTCCTGGTCGAACACGAGGCGCTTCACCGAGCCGTCCTTCTTGAGAAGATGCGTGTTGCCCACGTAGTCGGAGCCGCCCACGCAGGGAACGCCGTGGAACCCGCTTGTGGAGACGAAGAGCATGCGCCCGTCGGGAAGGTAGCAGGGATCGTAGCAGTCGATGTCGTCAAGGCCGGCAGGCGACTTGAGCGTCTTCGTGAGGGGCTTGTCGAGCGGCGTCTCGACGACGCACCATCTCTTTTCGCTGTCGAGTCCGCCGGAGTAGGCGATCTTCTCTGCGTCGAAGTCGAGGTCGACGTCGCCGAGGAAGTAGTTGGACGCTGCGATCGTGCGCCCGCGCTCGCCGGAGCTGCGGCGGATTGGCATCGAGACGATGGAGTTGATGTAGCCCTGCAGCGGCACGGACGAATTGCCCTGCCAGTTGTGCGGCAGGCCGGAGTGCGACCTTCTGCTGCGCTTCACCATCAGGAAATGGGTGAAGTCCACGCCGGGATGGCGCAGATACACGTCCTCCTGCAGCTTCATCAGCGCTGCAGCCGCCTTGAGCCGCGCGTCGTCGTCCTTAGCGCCCTCCACGCACGCCTTCACCTCCGCGAGCTTCGCGAGAAGCGCGTCGGGCGAGCCGTACGCATTCGGATATTTCGCGGCGTAGGCGCGGATTGCGCGCTCCATTGCCTCGGCGTTGAACCACTTCAGCGTGCCAAGCGCGAACAGCTTCGACTCGTCGGCGCCTGGCGGCAGCTTCGGCGCGCCCCTCTTGAGCGCGGGCTTCGAGAACTGCCGGCTCGAGATGTGCTCCATGATCTCGTCTGCCGCGGCGGGGAAGTCCTCCAGCAGCCTGTCGACGATCGGCATAAGCGAACTGTAGTTGCGCAGCTTTGCGGCGGTGGCCACGGCGGAATCCACCCACGTAGCGCGCTTCTCGTATGCTGCGCGTATCTGGTCGGGAGTGGCAGGCGGTGGTGGCACTTCCTCAACCTCCTCGCCTATGAACTCCGCGCAGGCGTCCTTCGCGAAATCCATCTCGAGAACGAGCGGCCCCGCATCCGCGAACGTCCTGCCGCGCACTACCTTGCGCTTCTCGTCCAGAAGCAGCACCTCCACGCCGTCTGAGCGATGGCTGTACCCTACGCGGTTGTGCAGCACTATCTTCTCGACGTTGAAGCTCTTCGTGAGGTCGACCTCCCACCACTGCGGGCTGTGCTTGCGCCCTTCGTCGGTATGCGTTACGGAGCCGTTGCCCCATTCAGGGTCGGCATTTCCGTCCACAGCCCGCGAAGGCACGCCGCCGTAGCCCACAGAACTCTGCACGGCGGGCTTGCCCTTGGCCACGTTGCGCCCGCCGGAGAACACCTCGAGCTCGGCGATCGAGAGAATCGCCGGATCGCTTTCAAGGCGCACGCGCACATACCGTCCACTCGCCGGCACGGCGCCGACGGAAAGGCATACGCAAAACACGATGAATCCCGCTCTGAACTTGTGCATACTTTCCTCTGCTGATTCCTCGCCGCCTCGCACGCGCGGCGCCCGCCGCGCGGCACAAGCCGGCCAATCACATTTGGCTGACGCCCCACAGTATATCAGATTTCAGTGGAATGCGCAAAGCGGACTTGACGGGTTCAGCAGGCGGGACTCCTCGTCGCGGTTCAGCACCTCCACGTAGCACGGGATGTGGCCGCCGCGGCAGAAGAGCCCATGCACCGCGCCAACGCCTTCGCTCGCTATCACGCCCTTCACAAGCTCGACCATCGCCTCGGTGATCCTCAGGCCCGGCACGAACACCGGTATTCCCGGCGGATAGGGCACAAGGAACTGCGAGGCTATGCGCCCCACGGACGCGTCCAGCGTCACGAACTCGCCGTCGCATAGCGCCGCGTCGCGCGGCAGCACAACGGGCTGCCCCTCCACCGCGCTCGACACCGCGCCGTCGTCTTCAGCGCCTGCGGCAGGGCGCCCTATCAGCGCTCGGTTAAGCCGGCAGACGCGGAACAGGCACTCGAAATGCTCCTCCACCGTTCCCACCGTCACAAGGAAGAGGATGGTGGTGGCGGTGGACTTCTCCCACTGTATGTGCGACTTCAAGAGCGCCTTCTTGAATGCGGCGCACGCCTCCGGGCTGCGCAGCATCAGCACTATCTTGAGCGGATCCTTCAGATATCCGGCCGAAGACCATTCGCCCGCCGCGCCAGCGATGTCCTCAAGCCCCGCAAAGCACTCGCTCTCCGGCAGGCCGCACTCCGCCGCCACGCGCGCGCGAAAGTCCGCCGCCCATTTCAGGCGCTCGTCGATGAGCTTCATTCCCTCAAGGCGCATCTGAACGCCCGCCACGTCGAGAGTCGCCAGGAACGGATAGTGCGGCGACGTGGAGTGCCAGTAGCGCAGGAACTCGTGCAGGTCGTGCGTGAACTTCTCGAAAGAGCCATGCCCGTTGAGCGCGAAGCGCCGCCTAAGCCAGCGGAACTGCGGCGACGAGTCCTCCTCGAGAAGCGCCTTGAATCTCAGCGACACGTGTATCATCGAAGCCTGCGAGAAGGCGGCCATCGTCTTGTGTGTGGACTGCACGGCGAAATGCGCGCCGCTGGTCTCGTTCACGGCATTGTAGCGCACGGCGCGTCCTGTCACGCGGTCGGTGCGCGTGTAGAACGGGTGGAAGCTCATGTATCCGGCCCATGCCTCGTCCGCGTAGAAAAGCACCCCCGCGCGTTCGCACAGGCGCGACACCTCCCACACCGGGTACAGCACGCCCTCGTATGTGCAGGTGGTGAGCACCAGAAGGCGCGGACGAAGCGCGCTCTCGACCTCCAACGCGCGCTGCACGTCCTCAAGCGACACAGGCCTCCACACCCCAAGGCGCGAATTCCACCGCGACGGCAGATAGCGCGGCACTGCGCCAGACATGACGATTGCATGGTGCACCGACTTGTGGCAGTTGCGGTCCACAAGCACCACCTCGCCCGGCTTCAGAAGCGTCATCAGCATCGCCTTGTTGGAGGTTGACGTGCCGTTTGTGACGTAGCGGCTAAGCGCGCTGCCGAATATCTCGGACGACACCTTCTGCGCCTCCGAGAGAGGTGTCTGCACCTCCGGGCTAGAGAGGTCGCCGAGCGACTCCACCGACACCGACAGGTCCGAGCGGAATATCATCGATCCGAAAGCCTCGTAGAGCCCCTTCAGGAACGGCGAATCGGCAAAGGCGTTTCCGCCATTGTGCCCGGGCGTGTGCCAGTTAGTGCCGGCCTTCACCTGCACGTACTGCCGCAGCGCATTCCAGAAGCGCGGCAGCCAGAACGCCTTGAAGAGATGCACGATCCGCTCGTGATGGCGTTCGGGATCGGCAAGCACCTCTATGCGCTTCTTCGCCCAGCGCCGCTGCGGCACCACCACGGGCGCACGCCCGGGATAGACCACCACCACCTTCGGAAGAGCCGGTATGTACGTCTTCAGCCATTCCTTCAGCGGCACGCCGCGCACCGCCTCCGAGTAGAATGAATCATCCACCATGAACAGGCAGGCGTCGTCACCGCCCTCCGTCATGCCGCGAGAGGGATTTCCGTCAATGAAAAGCGCGTCCGGCAATGCCTCGGGCGACGAAACGGTGGCGAGCTTGAGCGGCGGATAGTCAAGGGGCATGCGCACGTTGAACGCCTCCGCGCAGAAGTCGCGGAAGGCGTCCGAAAGTCCATGCTCCACCACCGACATCATGTCGGCGTCGCTAGTGGAGGGTTCATGCAGCCAGATTACCGTAAGCGTTCTCATTTGCAACCTCACGCGAACATGCTCTCGGGGATGAAGCAGCTGGCGAGCACGTGTCCCTTCACGACGGCCGAGGCCACGTGCACGGGCCTGCCGGTGAACTGCCTGAACGACTCCAGCCACTGCCCGGTGAGGCGCAGCTCCATGTCGCCCGTCTCGGCCTGGAACGACTCCACCACGAGCTCGCGCGGAGAATAGCGTATGCCCGTTCCCAGCGCCTTCGACACCGCCTCCTTGGCGCACCAGAACCTCACCGCCGCGCTTGGCGCGCTTGCGGCGCGCACGGTGAGCTCGCGTTCGTCGTCGGTGAACACGCCATGCATGAACTCCTCGGAGAGATCGCGCCCAAGCGCCTCAACGTCCACTCCCACGCGCGCGTTCGCGGCCACCACCGCCACCACGAACTGCGCGGTGTGCGCGATCGTGAGGTCCAAAGGAGACGTCAGATAGTCGCGCCAGTTGCCGATCGCATGCGGCTTGCCGCTGTCGTCGCGCCATATCTGCACGTCGGCGTCGCACCAGCGGGCCTGGTAGTTCTCGTGCATGAAGCGGCGCACCGCCTCCTTGGCGGCAAGACGGCCGAACAGCCATTCCGTGCGCCGGCCCGCCGAACCGGAGAGGTCGGCGAAGTCGCCGCGCTCCGTCTTGCCAAGCACGACCTGCGAAAGGGTCTTGAGCCACAGCTCCTCGTTGCGCTCGAAGACGGGATACGGCACATCGGTGACGACGGCAGACGCCACGCGCGTGGCGGGCGAGCCGAGAAACGCGGGCGGCAGAGGACGCGTGAGGAAAGTCGTGGCGGGATCGAGAATCTGCTTGCGGAACTCCTCCGACACGCGTTCGGTTATCTCCTCGTAGCCGCGCATCTCCAGCATCAGCTGTCCATTGCCGTCGGATGCCAGAATGTCGGTCACCAGCGACTTCGGCGTCACGCCGGTGTGGCGCAGATAGCACTGCAGATGCGTTCCCTCGGGAAGCGGCGCGTACAGGTTTATGCGGCGAACGCGGAACGGAAACGAGAGCGCGCCAGGGAACCGGCGTTCGTGGCTGCGCCACAGCTGGAATCCGTCAGCCACGGCCGCGAGAAGCTGCGGATTCAGCGCCCAGACGGGGAACTTCGTGTGCGGCACGGCGCCTTCGGAGGACGGCACCTCCACCTCGTAGTCGAGCCCCGTCTCGCTCCAGTGGTCGGCCGCGCGTATGCAGTGCAGGCTTTCGCCGGAGAAGAGACGGTCTGGATAGATGTCGCTGCCGGTCCAGTGAACGTCGCGCGCCATGGAGAGCGGAGGCGGCACGAACGCAGGAGGCGCCGGATAGTTCTGCGCGAAGACGAACGTGCCCTCCAGCGCGCACCACGTCCACTTCGAGTCAGGCGCATCCTCCCGCACCTGCACATGCACGGCAATCTGGTCTGGATTGGCGCTGGCGGTGCGCTCCGCGCGCACGAAGAGGCGCAGCTTGTCGTCGCGGAACGCCACCGTGCGCCGGCACTGAAGATCCTCCACCGCCGCCACGCGGCGCTTGGGCACTATCATCTGCGCCACCTCGGCCATGATCTCGGCCGCAGCCACGGGATGCAGCAGCACGAGGCCGTGCAGCTTCGAATCGGAGAACGCGACGCGCCCTGCGGCGCCAATCGCGAAGTCGGCGAGAAAGGGCGTGTTGCCGAATGTGAAGGTCTTCGCCACCTCTCGTATGCCAGGCTGGTCGTCCACGACCTCCGCGTCGGACATCATCGGAATCGTGGCGCCGTACATGAACTGCTGCTGCCGCTGCCACGCCCTCGCCGCCGCCGCGGCGCGTCTCTCCGCGCCCTTTCTGCGCGCGCCGGGAGTGCTGTCGGCCGCGCTTGCCATCACTCCGCCGAAGGAAGCGTCCGCCGCCACAAGCGCAAGACGAGGGAAATCCCTCGAAAGGCGCAGCTCCGTCTCGGACCTCACCTCGAGCGCGAACGGCGCATCGAAGTCTATGAGCCTCGGCCTGCGGTGCGCGAAGAGCGAAGTTGTCTCGACAGGCGCGCCCATCGCCGCGAGCGCGCCCACAGTGTGCTCAAGCTGCTGCAGGCCCGCGCGGTGAATCGCGTCCGCCGCGAGCGCCAAGTGCTCCTCGCCCTTCAGAACGTCGTCAATCACGTTCGTCAAGACGCCTCTAGGCCCCGCCTCCAGAAACACTCGGAAACCGTCCTCGTACATCTGCCTTATCGTGTCGCCGAACCTCACAGGCGCCACCCACTGGTCGGCCGCCTCGTCGCGCGCGCGGCGCGTCTTCGGCGGCAGCGGGGCCGCGCTGCCGCAAGAGTACACAGGTATCGTGCCAGCCTGGTCCACCCACCTGCTCGCGAGCTTGTGGAAGAGCGACAGCACCTTGCGGCACCACGGCGTGTTGAATGGACGGTCCACTGGCAGCCGCATGCTGCGCACTCCCGCCGCCGCAAGCGCCTTCTGCACTTCGTCCGCCGCATCCGGCACCACGGCGAACGTGCTCTGCCTCGGCGAAAACACGAAAGCCGGCTGCACCTTCTCGGGACCGAACGAGGCAAGCGCCTCGGAAAGCGCCTCGGGGCGTGACGACACGGCCGCTATCAGCACGCACTTCGGCAATCCCTGGTGCGACACCGCGTTGTTCACCACCTTGTAGGTGTCGCGCAGGAAGTCGAGCCTTTTCTTGCGGTCGAACTTCTTTCCGAAGAGACCTCCCACCACGAGCGCGTTGAGGTCGCCGCCCGCAAAGCCGGTTGCGCCGTCAGGGCGTATCTCCAACGCCTCAAGGATGCGCGCCATAGCCGCGTTCGCGGTGTATGTGGAGACGACGGTCTCGGCGTACGCCCCGGCCGTGAAGACGTCGGCGTCGTGCGTGTAGTACGACGCAGGCGGAAACACGAACACCGAGGGCTGGAACTGTCCAGCGCCGGCAAGCGCCGCCTCAAGCTCGTCGAACGGCAGACGGCACTCGCGGAACCTGACCGAGAGGTCGCGCAGCATGTCGGGATAGAACGACGCCGCGCCGGGGAATACGAACGCGAGCTTTCCAAGCCCCTCGCCAAGCAGATGCCGCCTGAAGTAGTACGTGCCGCTCTTGTCGCGCACGCGCGCCGCGCCGCCTCTTATGCGCCCCGCCGCCGAGATGAGGCGTGCGCGCAGTTCGCCGGCGGAACGGGCCACTATGGCGAGCACGGCCGTGCGCACCTCTGGGAAGCGCTTCGCGCAGGTGTATGCGACGTCGCGCAGCGGCACGCCGGGCGCCTGGTCGAGAAAGCGCACAAGCGCATCCGCCGCATCCGCCAGCGCCGCATCGTCCGCCGCGCCCAAGAGCACCAGCTCGCTGCCGAACGCCTCGCTGAGGTCTGCGTTCATTGACGGTCCTCCGTAGTGGGCTCTTCCTCGAGAACCAGCGCCGCACGGCGGCCGCCGAGGTCCTCCACCATCACCGCCGCGCGACGCGGCGAACTTGGGTCGCCTGTAATCCACGGACGCGCATCGTTCAGCAGGTACACCGGACTGCAGAGATTCGCAAGACTATCCAGCGGATGCGCTGCCGGCATCTGTGGCGGCAGCACCTTGCGCCGCAGCGCAAGTGCGGCCTTGAGGATGGACGCTGCGGCGGACGCGAGAAGGCAGTGCCCCACATTGCCCTTCACCGATCCGATTCCCACCAGCGGTCCGCCTGGCTTGTGCTCGCCCCACAGCTTCTGCACCGCCGCCACCTGCTCCTCGTCGGCATCGGCAATTCCGCTTCCGTCGCCTTCGATCAGCTGTATTGAGGCAAGCGGCGCTTCGGCGCGGTCGGCCGCCGTCTGGAGCATCACGTCCATCGGCTGGGCACCACACGCGACAGAACGCACAAGCGCATAGATGCGGTCATGCGCCTTGAGCGCGTCCGCCTCGCGCTTCAGCACGAAGAACGCGCCGCCCTCTCCGGGAATGGTGCCCGTGCCGTCTTTGCTGAACGGAACGAGCTCCGCGCCGGTGGAGAAAGTGACTTCACCCGAGAGGCCTTCAAGTATTGAGCGGTTGAGCGGGGATGCGATGGCGCCAGTAAGCGCAACATCGGCACGGCCGCTGCGAAGATCGTCAATCGCGGCGCGGAGAGCCGCGATGCCAGACAGCGCGCCCGCGTCGAGAGTGGTGGCGCCGCCCGTGAAGGAACATTCGCGCGCAATCCAGTCGGCCACGCGATGCCCAAGGCCAGCGAGGAAGCTGCGGGCGTCGGGAGCAGGAAGGGAGTCGACGAGGGACGAGCGCACCATGGCCAGCGCGTCCTCCGGAGCGGAACGGAAGAAGCGACGGATTATGTCCATCGTCTGGTCGATGAAGAAAGTGTGCTCAAGCCAGTTTACCGTGGACGCGCTGAAAGGAGGCGCGTATCCAAGGCGCACCGTGCCACGAACGGGATCGACGGAATGTGGACGCATTCCCGCGTCGACAAGCGCGTCGAACGCAAGCTGCACCGCAAAATACAGATCCTGGTTTTCGCCAGAGTTTATCTGGCGCGGGAAAGTGATGTCGCGCGGCACGCACGCATAGAGGTCGCCCAGCAGCCCGGCATGAGTTGGATACGGACGCTCGAAGAGATTGCGCGCGCCCGGCGCAAGCGCCATGTCAACCCCAAGCGGGGAGATCGCGCTTTCGCGATGCATCACAAGGCGCCAGAACGCACCCGGATCGGACGTCCCTGCAAACCTGCATGACACGCCCACTATTGCTATCGAGCATTTTTCCACAGGGCAAAATTCTAGCAAGATACTCGTGAGATGTCAATGAGTGCCTAGTGTCTAGTGCCTAGCGCATGACAGGCGGCAAACGCATAAAAAGAATGCAGCGCGCGAAAGCGCACCGCACTCTTCATCTTAACTTCGGTCAAACCGAACGGATGTTACTGAGCAACAACCGTGGCCTTCATGAAGTTCTTGTTGTCGCCAGTGACCTTGATCGTGGCAACACCATCCGCGTCGAACGTGGCCGTGTAGGTGTCAGCCGCAGCGTCGGCGAGGGCGCCAAGCGTGGCGGCCGTCTTCACCTTGAGCGCGCCATTGATGCCGTCGAGGGACACCGTGGCGTCACCAGCCGTGGCCTTGACCGTGATCTGCCAGCCATCAGCGACTTCCTCGATCGCGGTGATCGCGAGAGCAGGCGCGGCATCCAGACCCGTGTTGAGCAGGTAGGCGTCAAGCGCATAGTCGCAGGCAGCGATCTGAGCAGGCGTGAGGCTCTTCGCATCAGCCCAGGTCTTGACCGTCGCGGTGGAGAGATCACCGAACTTGTCACCAGCACCAGCAGCCTCAGGCGTGGCCGCGAGCTGCGCGGTGTAGGCATAGGTCTGACCAGGCTCCGTGACCGTGAATGTGGTGGCAGCGGAATCCGCACCCGCCACAAACCAAGGCTCATACGTCACCGTGACGGCCACTTCGGCATTGGCCTCGACATCCACAACCGCAGTGCCGCTCGAAGCAGCAGTGGCCTCGCCGCCGTTGATCGTGTAGGAGACGGCCGAGATGCCCTCGCCCCATGTGAGCGTGAAGTCAAGCGCGCCGACGCTCAGGAGGAAGTTCGGGGTGGCGATGTCAATCTGGAAGTCGTCGATGGCGCCCGAACCCTTGAAGCCAACGCCCTTGAAGAAAGGCGTGGGCTCTTCACCAATGAGCGAGATGAACACCGAGCCGTTCTTCATGTTGTCAGCGCCAGCCGTCATGTATTCGGCATAAGTGTCAACGAGAGCAGGATCCATCGTGGGCGTATCGGTGGTAAGCAATTTACCATCAATGTAGACCATGAAGCCCGGGAAAGACATTCCGCCAAGAACGTCGCCGAATGCCTTGACCGTGAGACGATACCACACGCCAGGCTGCACGTCGAAGTTGTTGACCGTGAACTTCACTGGCACGTAGTCGGCAAAGTCGCCAAGAACGCGCTTAGCATACACGCAGAGGTTCGTCACGGGATTCTCTTCATCGGTCGCATCGACGTTGAGCCAGATGGCGATACGATCCTCACCGCTAACGGCAGGGGTCTCGCCATCCTCAGTGGGCGTGAACTGCACCATGGTGTCAACATAGAGCGTGGGGAAGTCATTCGCCATGTCAAAGCCATTGCCAAGCAGACGCTGATCACTTTCAAACGTTGTCTCCGTGGCGCTGCGCCAGAGCGTACCACCTTCGGTGGAAAGCTCAAGGTACTTCTGCTGAGCAAGGGTTTCATCCCTGAACGCAGCAGGAACGCCCCACCTGCCCGTGTAGTTGAACAGAGGCAGATTCTCGTCCGTGCCATAAGCCTTCACAGTGGAGCCGTCAGTCGACCCATTGGCAGACTCATAGACAAACTTGAAGCCACTATCGGCCGAGCCAGTATCCTGGCCATTGTCGTTGAGATTGCCGATGTTCGTTGTGCCGGCCGTGAATCCTTCAAAGCCGATGCTGTTCAACACATCATCGGAGAACGCAGCGAACGTCGCCGCGCACACACACGCAAACAACAGTTTCTTCATTGTTTTTTCCTTTCATCCTCTTCAGGGCAGCAGAAAATTCCGCGCCCGTCATAGGCCCGGTTCTTCTGCTGACGACTAGAGTTTAGCAAAAAACCGAGGCCCGTGCAAGAGGGGCAGAAAAAAAACTTCAAAAAAGTTCACGAACGGCGGCATCGATTCCGTCAACGTCAACCACCTGCGTCTGCGTGACAGGAGCCGTCTCGAGGGCGGCGAACGACGGGGGCGGGCTCGCGAGTACGTTTTCGCCGAAGGCGCGCTGGCACGTTTCGGGGAACTTGTATGGAGTTGCGGTGGCTGCAACGAGGCACGGCACTCCGTCCTTCGGCAGCCCCAGCTTGCGTGCAACGGCGGTCGCCACCGCGGTGTGCGGATCAAGCACGTATCCGCACTCGCCGCGCATGCGGCGCATCTCGAACTCAGTCTCCTCTGGCGTGACGCTGCCGCAGAGGAACTCTTCCTGAAGGCGGACCTTGGCCGAGGGAGAGAGGGCATAGCGGCCAGTGGCGGCGAATTCGTCCATGAGCCGCTTCGTCTCGGCTGCCGCCGCGGCAGGGTCTTCGAGTCCGCCGCAGGCGAGCCATATCTCGCGCTCAACGTTCGAGCTGCGGCGGATGTCCATCGACGGCGAGTTCGTGACCGTGAACCTGTCGCCCGGATCGTAGACTCCCGTCGCAATGAAGCGCGCCAGAACGTCGTTCACGTTCGACGCGCACACGAGCCGCCTTATCGGCGCACCCATCAGCTTCGCGTACTTCGCCGCGAGAATGTTGCCGAAGTTGCCGGACGGCACCGCCACGTCGAACTCGCGCCCCATCTTCGCCGCTGCGTAGAGGTAGTACCCTATCTGCGGCACAAGCCTGCCGATGTTGATGGAGTTGGCAGACGAGAGCCACACGCCCTTCGCCGCCGCCTCCGCGCGAATCGTCGAATCAGAGAATATCCGCTTGACCGCGGCCTGCGCGTCGTCGAAGTTTCCGCGTATCGCAATGCCGTGCACGTTCTTCGCAGATGGCGTGGTCATCTGGAGGCGCTGTATGCGCGAGGTGCCGGTGTTCGGGAAGAACACCGCGATCTCAACGCCGGGAACGCCGGCGAAACCGGCCATCGCGGCGGAGCCAGTGTCGCCGGAGGTCGCCGTGAGGATGAGCACGCGGCGGCATCCTGCGCGCGATGCGGCTGCAGCCATGAGAACGGGAAGAACGGAGAGGGCCACATCCTTGAACGCGCCCGTTGGACCATGGAACAGCTCCAGCACATCGAGCCCGCCCACATGCACCAGCGGCACGGGCTCGGACGGAAACTTGGCGAGCAGATTGCGCACGGCGTCTTCCCGCACCGCCTCCGCCACGTCGTCGAACACTGCGCCCAGCGCGGAGCGCTCGGCCTTCTCAAGCGTGTCGCAGCCTGCAGCCGCGAAGGCCACAGGCACTCGCGCGGGCACGTAGAGACCTCCGTCCGGCGCAAGGCCACGCAGAATCGCATCCAGCGAATCCGCCGCCCCGCACGAGCGCGTGCTCAGAAACTCCATCTTTTTCTTCCTTCCCTCTCAGCCCTTCAAAGCCTCCTCGGCCTTGGCGTTGTCGTTGAAGCGGAAGACGAGTATCGCCTTCTCGCCGTGGCCCAGCGCGTAGGCGTAGGAGTACTTGACGTCGAGGCCTGCGCGGTCGATCTTCTCCATGAGCTCGGCCATGCCGCCAGGGCGGTCCGGCACCGTGACGGTGACCACCTCGGTCTCGCGAACGGCGAAGCCCGCCTCGGTGAGAACGCGCGCGCCCTTCACATGGTCGTCAACGATCATGCGCACGATTCCGAAGTCGGCGCTGTCCGCAAGCGAAAGCGTGGCGATGTTCACCTCGGCCTTTGCAAGCGCGCGGCAGATGCCGGCGAGCTGGCCCGGCTTGTTCTCGAGGAAGATGCTGATTTGCCTGATGATCATCTTACTTTCTCCTGTTGTCGATTACACGCTTGATCTTGCCCTCGCTGCGCGGGAGCGAGCCGGGGGCCACGAGGGAGATCTTCGGCGAGAGGCCCACGATCTCCTTGATGGACGCCGCCACGCGCTTGCGCACGGCCTCCATGGCGGACATGGAGTCGGACATCGTGTCGGCCGTGACCTCCACCTTGATCTCGAAGCGGTCCATCGTCTCGGTGCTCGAGAGCTCTATCATGTAGTGCGGCGCCACCTCGGGCACCTTCATTAGGCACGCCTCGATCTGGCTCGGGAACACGTTCACGCCGTGGATGATCAGCATGTCGTCGCTTCTCGCGTGCACACGGTCCATCACGCGCATCGTGCGCCCGCACTGGCACTGCCCCGTCTGGAGGCGCGAGAGGTCACGCGTGCGGTAGCGCACCATCGGCGTTCCAACGCGGTCGAGCGTGGTGAACACAAGCTCGCCCTCCTCGCCGTCGGGCAGCACCTCGAGCGTGTCGGGGTCGATGATCTCTGGATAGAAGTGGTCTTCCCAGATGTGGAGGCCGTGGCAGTATGGACAGTTGCCCGCCACGCCCGGACCCGCGATCTCGGTGAGGCCGTAGATGTCATGCGCCGTTATGCCCGACATCGTCTCGATCTTCTCGCGTATCTCGTCGGTCCACGGCTCCGCGCCGAACACGCCATGGCGCAGCTTCGTGTCGCGCCGGAAATCAATGCCCAGCTTCTCCGCCACGGTGGCGAGATGCAGGAAGTAGCTCGGCGTGCAGCAGATCACCGTGACGCCAAGATCCTTCATCAGCATGATCTGCTTCTCGGTGTTGCCAGCGCCCGTCGGCAGCACGGCGCAGCCCAACGCCTCCGCGCCGTAGTGCGCGCCGAGGCCGCCGGTGAAGAGCCCGTATCCGTACGAAACCTGCACCACGTCGTCCTTCGTTATGCCATACATCGCCATGCAACGGCAAACGCCATCAGTCCAGATCGCCACGTCGGCTGCAGTCTGCGGAATGCAGATGGGCTTGCCAGTGGTGCCGGAAGAGCAGTGGAAGCGGTTGATCTCGCTCATCGGTGCGGCTGTTAGGCCGAGCGGATACTCGTCGCGGAGGTCGGTCTTCTTCATGAAGGGGAACTTCGCGAGGTCCTTTAGCGTTACGAGGTCGCGCGGCTTCACGCCCTTCTCGTCGCAGCGGCGGCGGAAGAGCGGCACGCGCTCGTACTCGTACGGTATGAGCTTCTGCAGCTTCTCGAGCTGCATCGTCCGCAGCTGATCCACGGGCATGAAGTCTTTTTCTGAGATGGCATTCATGTGATTTCCAATTCTGTTGACTACTTTGTCATTATATCATAATCCGCCGCCGTCGCACAACAACGCAGAGCGACCGTACAATCATGTTACAAAGCCATGTCGTTCATTGCGAAACGCATCACTCGAAGATCATGCCCTCGACCGGCTGGCCGCCTGGCTGCATCGGAAAGACGTTCGCGCGCGGCTCCACAATCACCTCCACGAGCGTGGTCTTGCCGGAGTTCACCGCCTTGCGGATGGCGCCCTCCAGCTTCGCCGGGTCGATCACGCGCGCCGCATCGGCGCCATGCGCCTGGGCGAGTTTCACGAAGTCGGGCAGATAGTCGTACTTGAGGTCCTGCTCAAGCCGCTCGTTCGCGAGCCTGCCCTTCACTGAGAGGATCGACCCCGCGTAGCGCTTTCCGTAGAAGAGCTCCTGCCACTGGCGCACCATGCCGAGACAAGCGTTGTTGACGACGACGAACGTGACGGGCAGCTTGTGCTCCACCGCCACCACGAGCTCCTCGAACGTCATCTGCGCACCGCCATCGCCGCACACTGCCACCACCTTGCGGTCGGGACGGCCGAACGCGGCGCCGATGGCAGCCGGGATGCCGAAGCCCATCGTGCCCATGCCGCCGGACGAAAGGAACCGCCTCGGACGGTTGTGGCGGAAGTACTGCGCCGTCCACATCTGGTGCTGCCCCACGTCCGTCACCAGCACCGCCTCGCCCTTCGTGGCCTTGTCGATCGCCTCGACCACCTGCTGCGGCATGATCACGTTCGGATGCATGGGCTTGTAGGTCATCGGACGCTGCTTCTTCCACTCCTCGATCTGCGCGAGCCAAGCCTCGTGCGTGGCGCTCTTCACGCGGGAGGAGACAGTCGTCAAGACGTCCTTGATGTCAGCCACGATTCCCAGCGACACGCGAACGTTCTTCCCTATCGCGGCGGGGTCGCAGTCCACATGTACGATCTTCGCCTTCTTCGCGTAGGCGGCGAGCTTGCCGGTGACGCGGTCGGAGAACCTGACGCCGAGCGCGATCAGAAGGTCCGTGTGGTTGATCGCGTAGTTGGCGGCCGCCGTGCCGTGCATTCCGGCAAGGCGCAGCGATAGAGGGTCGTGCTCGTCGAAGGCGCCCAGGCCCATGAGCGTGGTGGCCACGGGAATCTGCGCGCGGTGGGCAAGCGCGGCAACGTCCTTCGCCGCGCCGCTCGCGATCACTCCGCCGCCTGCGTAGATGACGGGGCGCTCCGCCTCGTTGATGAGCTTCGCGAGGCGGGCGATCTGCGCAGCCGTTGCGTAGCACTCCGGATGGTAGGCGCGCAGAGACACGCGCTCTGGGTACTGCGCGGTGGTGATGGCACGCTGCACGTTCTTCGGAACGTCTATCACCACCGGACCCGGCTTGCCGTGCGTCGCGATGTAGAACGCCTCGGCAACGATCTCGGGAAGCTCGTCCGCAGAGTGGACGAGGAAATTATGCTTCGAGACGGCGCGCGTGATGCCAGTCGTATCCGCCTCCTGGAAAGCGTCCGTGCCGATCTGGTTCATGGGCACCTGGCCCGTGATGCACACGATCGGAACGCCGTCCATGTTGGCGGTGGCGAGGCCGGTGACGGTGTTCGTGGCGCCAGGACCCGACGTCACAAGGCACACGCCCACCTTGCCAGTGGCGCGCGCGTAGCCGTCGGCCATGTGCACGCATCCCTGCTCATGGCGGCCCAGCACGAACTGGAACGGCGCCTCGGGGAGGCAGTTGAAAATGTCCAGGCACTGTCCGCCCGGATATCCGAACAGCACTTCCGTGCCCGCCTTCGCGAGTGAATCAACTAGCGCCTGCGCGCCGGATTTCTCCTGCTTCTTCTTCATTAGTCTCTTCTTCTGTTTTGTTTCTTCTCGACTATTTCTGCTGCTGATTCGCGTTCTGCCGCAGCCATTCCTGCGCGTTGCGGTCGCCCCGCGCAGCACGCGACCTGATCTTCCACTCCAGCGCCTTGCGATCGTCCACCCCCACTCCTTCGCCGAACTCATAGCACGTGGCAACGTTCTCCATGGCAGGCGGATAGCCGTCATCGGCCGCGCGCATGAAAAGCTTAAAGGCCCGCTTCTCGTCCTTCTTAACGCCCTCGCCCCTCCAGTACGCGACGCCAAGCGTGTTCACGGCCTCGATGCATCCGCCGTTTGCTGACTTCTCCAGCAGCTCGGCCGCCTTTTTGTAGTCCTTCTCCACGCCTTCCCCTTTGCGCAGAGCGAGCGCGTAGTTGTACTGTCCAAACGGGTTCTCATAGCTGGCGGACTTCGCGAACCACTTCGCGGAAAGCTCGGCGTCGCGTTCAATGATCACTCCGTCTCGGAAGAACGCGCCGATGTTGTTGATCGCCTCGGGATGGCCCTTCTCGGCCGCCGCGCGAAAGCAGTTGAAGGCGGACATGTCGTCCCTCTCCGTGCCAAGTCCTCGCCAGAGGCATGTGCCAAGGTTGTAGAGGCCGTTCGCGTCGCCCTTGCCTGCAGCGTCCTTGAAGCACGCGTACGCCTGGCGCAGAGTCTGCTCCACATGGTTGGAGGAAGCCTTTGGATCCGATAGCGCAATCGAGAAAATGAGAGACCCCCATGCATTCTCCGCCTGTACGCTTCCCGCCTCGGCGGCACGATGCAGAAGGTTCGTATCACCCGAATCGAGTGCAAGAAGATAGAGGGCCATTGGGTTGTTGTGTTCAATGGCGACCTTCTTGATGCTGGGCCGATTATCGTCAAGATACTTCTTGCGCGTGGCCTCGTCGAGGCGGGCGGCTGGCGGAGCGTTGCGTTCGCGCGAGACGAGCCCCAGCACGAACGCGTACACGGCCTTGCCGGCCTTCGCCTGCGCCGCCACCTCCTCCGCGGCCTCTGCGTATGCGCGCGGCGAGCCGCTGGAGCGCGAGTTGAGAAGGCGCAGCACGGCGGTGGACGGATCACCCGCCAACGCCGCAAGAGCGGCGAGCGCCGCCAGCGCGCAAAGCATCTTCGCTGCAGTGTGCTTCGTCATTTCACATCCTTTCCTGCGCAATGGCCCCGCAGCTGCCTAGAGGGCGATCACCGTCTCCTCCCGCGTTGCGAGGTCTTTGATCTTGGCCTGACCCGATGCAACGTCGTCCGGACCAAGGAACACGGCCTTCGCGCAAGTGCTCGCCCCCGCGCGCGAGAAGAACTGCTTCGGCTTCGCCTTTCTGAGGGCGAGGTTCACGCACTCTCCCTGCGCGCGCAGCTTCGCCGCGAGCGCCAGCGCCGCGTCGCGCTGCTCGGGAAACATCCATCCCACGTACACGCCCTTCTTCGGCACGGGCGCCTCTTCGCCGAAGCGCGCCTTCAGAAGCTCTGTCACCACCACGTCGCCGAAACCAAGCCCCACCGCCGTCGCAGGCGCGCCGCCTATCGTGGTGAGGAGGTTGTCGTACCTGCCGCCGCCGAAGATGGCGCGGAACTCGCGCTTCGCGTCGAAACACTCGAAGACGATGCCCGTGTAGTAGCTGAGGCCGCGGATGACGGAAATGTCGAACTCAAGGCAGTCGGCAAAGCCCGCGATTGCGGCGAGGCGGAAGAGCTCGCGCAGATCCTCCACGCCGCTGCGCGCGCCGCCCTCCGCGGGCGCACCCGCAAGAGCCGCAGCCTCGTCAAGCGTCTTCAGGTCCATGATGGCGAACGTCGCCTTCACGCCCGCTTCGTCAACGCCGCCGTCGCGCAGCATGGCGGCGATCTCCTCGTCTGGCATCTTGCCGCGCTTGTCGAGCGCGAGGAACACCTGCGCGTGCAGGGCGGCAGGGATGCCGCTCGCCGCGAGCAGCTCGGAGAGAAGCGCGCGGCTCGACACGTGCACGCGGAAGTCGGCGTTGGAGAGGCCCATCCGGCGCAGCGCGTCGCAAGCGGCGCCCAGCACCTCCACTTCGGCGAGGACGCTCTCCTCGCCGATGATGTCGCAGTTCCACTGGTAGTGCTCGCGCTTGCGTCCCTTCGTCATGCGCTCGTAGCGGAAGCACTGCGCATTGGCGGTCCACTTTATCTGGAACGCAAGCGTGCCCTGGCGCTGCGCCACCATGCGCGCAAGGGTGGGCGTCATTTCGGCGCGG
>JAFUDL010000510.1 GCA_017459225.1 Kiritimatiellia bacterium | reverse complement strand
CGTCTTCATCGGCTCCGACCAGGGCCGCACGGAATACTCCGACCATCTGCGCGCCCTCGCCTCGCGCCTTCCCAACGAGACCGAAGTCGTGTTCAAGGACCACACCTCCGAGATCCAGAAGGTCTACGCCCTCAGCGACATCGTGGTCAACGCGTCCTCCGCCCAGCCCGAGGCCTTCGGACGCACCATCCCCGAGGCGCAGGCCATGGGCCGCCTAGTAGTTGGCACCGCGCATGGCGGCGCATGCGAGACGATCGACGACGGCCGCACCGGCTGGCTCGTCCCTCCAGGCGACGCCGCCGCTCTCGCCGCAAAGCTCGACGAAATCCTCGACCTTCCCGAAGAGCGCAAGGCCGAAGTGCGCGCCGCCGCCGTCAAATCGGTGCGCGACAACTTCTCCACCGCCAAGATGTGTTCGCTCACAATAGCGTTATACAGGGAGATAAGTGCCTAGTGCCTAGTGCCCAAATTTTTAACGCAGAGATGCTGAGAAGCAAAGGCGCAGAGAATCCCATAAGCCTGAAGAATGAGCATCGAAACCATAAGGAATATGAACACATGCGATTCTTTCACCTTCTCTCTTTCTCCGCGCCTCCGCGCCTCTGCGTTGAGAAATGCCTGTAATTTAGGTTTCTTTTCCAAGGGAATCAACGCTAGGCGCATCATAGCTGTTGTAAGGACAACGGCAAAGCGATGAGTGACGACGACGAAATACTTGAGAGGCTGAGGACGCGTCCCGAAGACGGGGCGCGCCTTCTCGTTGGCGCGTACGGACGCCGCCTCTACGCGGCGGCGATGCGCCTCTGCCACAACGAGACGGACGCGGAGGACCTAGTCTCGCGCACTCTCGCGCGCGTCGTCCAAAGCATCGGCTCCTTCAAGGGCGAATCAGGCTTCTTCACGTGGCAGTGCTCGATAATGGCGAACTTTTTCAAGATGGACCTTCGCAGAAAAGCCGCCAACGCCCTCGTCTTCCCCGATGAGCTGCCGGAGCGGGCGGACGAGAGGCCATCGCCCGCCGAGGCCGCCGCGCAAGCGGACGACGCGCGCGAGGTGCGCGCGGCCGTTGCGTCCCTTCCCGACAAACTGCGCGCCGCAGTGGTGATGTTCTACTTCTCCGGCATGTCCGTTCCCGCGATCGCGAAGTCGATGGGCGAGCCCGAGGGAACCGCATATTATTGGCTTCACGAGGCGAAAAAGACAATCCGCGAGAAAATATCAGAAAAGCGCCAAGGAAATCAGCACTTCTCACATCAAACCAAATGACAGGGAGAAAAAAGCCATGAACGACAACAAGCAAAAAGATACGGAGTTCGACGAGCTCGACGCGGCCATCGCGGCTGCGCTGGCCGACGATTCCGCATGGCCTGCTCCCAGCGCCGGCTTCGAGGATAGGTGCGTGGCGCGAATCGAGGAAATCATCAGGAAGTCCGAGGCACAGCGCGCGCTGTGGCCGCCCGGCAAATGGACGCTGCTGAAGATCGCGGCCGTGTTCGTGGCGATGCTGGCCTTCTCGTCAGTCGTGTTCAACGCGGTCATCGACCTCGCCCCGCAGAAGACGGCACCATACGACGCGGCGATGTGCGCGCTCAGCGCCAGGACCGACATGGGCAGCAAATGCGAATACACGGCAAGGCTTCTGGAGAAGGAAGTGTCGCGCAAGGCGGCAATGACGTTCCTGGCAAACGTATGCACTACAGACGGCATCTGAAGCCGTCTGCAGCCCAAGAGAGAGAATTTCAAGTCAAACAGCACAAAGCAAGGAGGCCATCATGAAGAAGATGCTCAAAATACTCAAGTGGACCGCAATTGCCGCAGGCGCGGTTTTGCTGGCGGCTGCAGAGTACGTCGCCGTCAAATCAATAGACAGCGAAGCGCCGGACGTCTCGAGGTTTGTCAACAAGCTGGATGTGCCCGCCGAGGCGGACAACGTGTACTGCGCGCTTGTGGCCGCCACTAACGTGACAAGCGAAACGAGCGGCAAGTTCGTACTTGATGACGTATTCGAAAAACACAAGAAGTCGTTTGACAGATATAGCCGGCACAAGGCCAACGAATCCCAAGAAGGCATGACGGCGGAGGAGATGGATCAGATTCTCGCCGAAGCCGCGAAGCCGCTCGCCCTGTTCCACGAGGCGGCGCAGCGCAAGACATGGTATGCATTTGACCATGCTTCTGGGAAGCGCCTGTTTTTCCCCACCATCACCAGACTCTTTCAATTGTGCAGGCTCGCGGAACTTGAGGCCATGCGTCATCTGGAGCGCGGAGAGACGGGCGCGGCGATAGAGAACGTCCGCGACATGCTCCTGCTCGCGCGCAAGATGGAGAATGATTCGGAGTCTGGCGTCAGGTGGCTGGTGGCGAATGGAGGTCTTTTGAGACTTGCAGACAACATTGCCACGAAGATCGTGCGGTCGGGCAAGGCGACCGACGGGGACCTTGTCCGCCTTCAGGACGCCCTGCGGCAGTTCGAGCTGCCAAACAGGCTCGAACGCGCGCAGAGGATGCTGAACAACGATTTTACAGTGTACTTCGGGCAGATGACAGAGAAGGTGGACACCGCGGAAATCGCGAACTTCTTGAAGAGCATGGACAACTCGACCACACTGGATGCATGTGTGGCACGGATCGTTCCGCTGATCAAGGACTACGCCTTCCATCTCAACCGCACATGGACGACATACGCCAACCTGTTTGACAAAATGAAGGAACGCTACCGTCTCGGCTATGACAAGGCGGAGTGGAAAAAACTTGAAGAAGAGCTGCGAGTTGCATGCGACACTAAAACCAGCTGGCGCTACGGGCCGAACTTCGCCGGCAAGAAGGTTCTGGGCGCGATCGTGCCGGCATGGCATGGCATTGCCAATTCCATCGCGAAAAGCAGCTTCCAGCATTCAGCCGTGGAGACGATCGTCGCGGCGACGCGGTTCAAGCGCAAGACAGGCGCATATCCAAAGGTCCTTGCCGAACTCGTGCCTGAGTTCATGCCTGCCGTTCCCGAAGATCCCTATGCGAAGGGCAAGCAGCTGAATTACGATGCCTCGCGCGGCATAATCTGGACGGTAGGCGCCGAAGGCACCTTCAACGGCGAGACTGTCAAGCCACGCGCCGACGGCAAGTACGACAGCTACGGCAAATACGGCAGGGAAAACCGCAACTACGTCCGTAACATCGACGGCACGCCCGCGAAGTGAAAGCTTCGGGATGTGCGGGGACTGTCCTCATAGATTCCCTACACCGCGTTGTCGGGTAGCGACGGTGAATCGAAGGCGATCAATGGCTAGCCACGGCCGAAGTCTGGCTGGTCGCGACCCTCGAAGTTGGTGCGCGGGCGCTTGTGGCGCTTGGCGTTCGCGGGATGCACGAACTTCTTGCCGCCACCCTGCTTCGGACGCCCCCAGAAGTGGGAGCCCGGATGTCGGGCCTGTCCCTTCTTGTTGCGCGCCCCGCCGCGAATCCAAGGCGGAGGAGGCTGGCCGTCGCCATCGCCGCCGCGGTCGTCACGCGCGGCCGGCCGGCCGTATGGACCTTTTCTGACCTTCCCGCCCTTGCCGCCGCCTGCATTGCGCGCGGCGATCTTCTCCTCCGCGAGTTCGGAGTGGAACGGCTGCTCGCGGTCGATTGGAATGGACTTTTTGATGAAGCGCTCAACGGCGCGAAGGAGGTTCACCTCCTCGGCCGCGACGAACGAGATCGCCGTACCGCTGCCGCCCGCTCGCGCGGTGCGGCCGATGCGGTGCACATAGCTCTCCGTCTCGATGGGCAGCTCCATGTTCACCACCACGTCGATGTCGGGCACGTCGATGCCGCGGCTTGCGATGTCGGTGGCCACCAGAACGCGTGTGCGGCCGTCCTTGAAGCTCTTGAGGGCGCGAGTGCGCTGGTTCTGAGTCTTGTCGGAGTGAATGGCCGCGGCGACGATGTTGGCCTTGCCGAGCTTGCGCTCCACGCGGTCGGCGCCATGGCGGGTGCGGGCAAACACTATCACGCGGTACCATTGCGGATGCGATTCGAGAAGATGCACGAGAAGGCTGTCCTTGCTGCCCTTCTCAACGAGCATGCACTTCTGGTCGATCTTGTCCACCGTGGGCGCCTCGGGGCTGATCATGATCTGCACAGGATCGTGCACTAGCTCGCCGGCAAGCTCGCGTATCTCGGGCGACAGCGTGGCCGAGAAGAACAGCGACTGGCGCATCTTGCCCTCCACGCCGTTTGCCGTGGCGCCTTCGGTCACCTTGTTCGGCGGCAGCTGGGAGATGATGCGCTTGATGTCCGGAAGAAAGCCCATGTCGAGCATGCGGTCGGCCTCGTCCAGCACGAAGAGCTCCACCTTGTCGAGGAACACGTGGCCCTGCGTCATGAGATCCATGAGCCGCCCCGGCGTGGCGATAACCGTCTCGGCGCCCTTCTTCAGCGCCTTCACCTGCGGCACCTGCGACACGCCGCCGAAAACCACCGCGAACGGCAGCCCGGCGTATTTCGAATACTTGGCCACGTTCTCGGCCGTCTGCGCGGCGAGCTCGCGCGTGGGCGAGAGAACGAGCGCGCGCGGATGGCCGGGCGCACACTCGCCGCCACTCAGCAGGAGGCGGTTGAGTATCGGCAGCATGAAGGCCGCGGTCTTGCCAGTTCCCGTCTGCGCGCAGCCGATCAGGTCGCGCCCCTCGAGAAGGTGCGGTATCGCCTGCTCCTGAATCGGCGTGGGGACGGTGTAGCCTGCATCCGCGATTGCATACTGGAGGCGCGCGTCGAGCCTGCCAAATACATTCGCCTCGTATGCGGCGGGCGGAGGATCCGTTGGAAGCGGTGGCACCTTTGGCGCGTCGTCCTTCTCCGCAAGGCCGAAATGCGGATTAGGGCGACCGCCATGCCGCCGCTTTTTGTGCCTGTTGAAGAACGGAGGCTTGCCTCCGCGAAAACCCCTGCCGCCATTTTTTCTGAATTCTGCTGCCATGGCGGATAGTATAGCATAAAGAGCGCCTAGTGCCTAGTGCCTCTCCGCATTCATTCGCTGGGGACATGGATTTATGGTATAATTTGAGGCGAGCCCTTCGGGGCGAAAACCATCCATCTCGTCCATCTTTGACGAACACTAAAGGTACCGACAAGTGAAAACGACACTGTTTCTGCACGCCGCCGGCGCGGCTTTCGTGTTTGCGGCGCACGCAGGCGGATTCTCCGTTTCAACCTCGACGAAGCTCGAGGCCGATGCCGACTGGCGCGGCAAGGGCGTGGTGACCGTCTCGGCCGGCGCGACGCTCGACCTGGCGGGACGCCGCCTCTCGCTTTCCGGCATCGCTGGCGCTGGCACGATCACCGACACGGCCGGCGGCGGCGTGCTGTACGTGGACGTGCCGGAAGGCGTCTCGGCCGTAAACACCAACGTGTCGTTCGCGGGCTCCCTGCGCTTCGTCAAGGCGGGCGCGGGCGACTTCCGCCAGGCGTGCATGGGCCACAGCTACGGAGGCGGCACCCTCGTGGCGGCGGGCGCGCTCCGATGCAAGGCGGGCGACCTAAACTCCGAGCCCGCCAGACGGCTGAACTGGGGCCGCCCCGGAACCGAGATACTGATCGAACGCGGCGCGACGCTCGACCTGCGGGACTCCTGCAACAACTGCTACTGGAACATCGTGCTCGACGGCGGGCGGCTTCTGCTGCGGGACTCGCGGCCGAATCCCGCCAGCGACGCTCAGGTGCAGAACCTGAAGCTCCTCGCCGACTCCTCGATGGAGGTGTGCGACTCCGGCTTCATAGGAAGCGGCTACGGCAGATGCAGAATCGGCCTGAACGGCCATCGGCTCACGGTCAACTGCGTGCGCGGCCATGCGGCGTACCTGTTCAACACGACGTTCGTCTCGTCCGGTTCGCTGCGGTTCGCGACTGCGGACGGCAGCAGTGTCCTGATAGACAAGGTTCCTGTCGATGAAGCGCCGAAGGCGGGCGCCTTCTTCGACGACGACATCGCCAAAAGCACGGCCATCATCCCCGCTCCGCGCGAGATGAGGCTGACGGGCGGCGTCCACTGGGCGCGGAAGCCGCCGAAGACGGTGAAGGCCGCAGGCATCCCGCCGGAGGGATACGAGATCTCCATCACGCCTGACGGCATAACGATACGCCATTCGGACGACGCGGGCGCGTACTACGCGAACATGACGCTCTCCCAGATGGGCCGCTGGGACGCGAAGAAGAAGTGCAAGGTCTATCCAGGCCTGGAAATCAAGGATTCGCCGAAGTTCAGGTGGCGCGGCGTCCACATCGACGACTCGCGGCACTTCCTCGGCAAGGACGTCGTCATGCACATAATCGAGCAGATGTCGTGGTTCAAGTTCAACGTTCTCCACTGGCACCTCATAGACGACCAGTATTGGACGCTTGAGATTCCGGGCTATCCCGAACTGCAGCAATATGGCGGCGAGTGTCTTGTCGCCGGCCAGTCCCGCAAGTACCATGGCGAGAAGGTGTCGCCCGGCATCTACACGGCAAACGACGTGAAGGAGATCGTGGAGTACGCGAAGGCGCGCCACATCACCGTGGTGCCCGAGGTCGAGTTCCCGGGCCATTCCGTGTGCGCGCTTTGCGCCTATCCGCAGCTCAGCTGCGATCCGCAGTACATCCTCAAGCGCGGGCGCGACCCGTCCAACTTCGGCGGAGGAGGAGACGGCGTGTTCTGCATAGGCAACCCGGAATCGATACGCTTCCTCGAGAAGGTGCTCGACCACGTGTGCGAGATATTCCCATCCGAGGTCATACACATCGGCGGCGACGAGTGCCCGCGCACGTTCAGGGAGAAGTGCCCGAAATGCCAGGCGTTCGTCAAACGCGAGGGATTGACGGGCATCGAGCAGATCCAGCCCTGGGTGACGCGGCACTTCACCGAATATCTTGCCAAGAAGGGAAAACGCGCCATCGGGTGGGACGAGATCTTCATCGAGTCCAAGAACCGCCACGTCACCGCAGGCAAGGCGAAGATCACGTCGCTGCTGCCGAAGTCCACGATGGGAATGTGCTATCGCGTGCAGGGCGCCGGCGCCGCCGCCGCAAGGCAGGGATATGACGTCGTGATGACGCCGCATACGTACACGTACTTCGACTATCGCCAGGGACTTGCCGAGGATCCGTTCATGTATTTCGGCGGCTGGCTACCGCTCGCGCGCGTCTATCAGTTCGACCCGCTCGCCGGAGTGGACGAAGAGGCGCGCCAGCACATCGTGGGCGGCCAGTGCTGCAACTGGACGTCGCACACGTTCTACCGCTACGATCTCGAATGGAAGCTCTGGCCGCGAGGATTCGCGGTCGCCGAGGTGCTTTGGACGTATCCGGACCCCAGGAAGCGCGACTTCGCCGGCTTCTCGGCGCGTGCCGAGGAGTGCCGCCGCAGGCTCATAGCCGCACACGTCAACTGCGCCCCGCTCAAGTGAGAGCCCACTCCGCCGCCGCTTTATCGCGGCGGCATGGAGCGAACAAGGCAAGGGTGCGCCCAATATCGCAATATAGCGCGAAAAGACAAAGGAGAAGATGCAATGAAGAAGGCGGTTCCCGTTTTTCTACCTGCGGCGGCGTGTCTCGCCGGGCTCGTGGCGCTCCCATGCGCGGCGGAAGCGCCCCGCGCGCGCTTCACGCACAAGATGCCGGCCTGGACGAACGAGCAGCCGCTCAACCCGCCGCGCGAAGAGCTGGCGCGCGCATTCCCGAACTGTGGCGTCCCGTGACGGGCGAGATGCGCGAGGCGCCCGAATGGCGCGCCACTCGAGACGGCAGAACCG
>JAFUDL010000509.1 GCA_017459225.1 Kiritimatiellia bacterium | reverse complement strand
CACGAACGTGAAGCCCGTCATGTCAACCGAGACCGGTCCCTCTTCGGGCAAAACGAGCGTGCCGGAGGAAAGGTCGAAGAATGCGTTCTGGGCGGGCTTGAGAGTCGCACCCGCATTGAGCGTAAGGGTGGAGGTGTCGCCAATTGTCACCGCGTTCTCTAGAATGCCGCCCGCGTTCACGACGATCGGATAGGCGAACGAGAGCACCGTGTCCGCAAACCGCAGCGTCGCACCGCTGTTCACCGTCGCCGTGCCGTAGCCGAGCGCGCCCGCAAGCTTCACGGTCGTGAGGCCGCCGTTCAGGATCGTGCCGCCCGTATGTTGCTTCAGGCGGCTCTGCATGATCATCTCGCCCTCGCCTTCCTTGATGATCGTGGCGGCAGTGGCGCTCACCCATGAGTCGAACGTGACGGTGTGCCCCGCCGTGTCGATTGTGAACGTGTGGCCGTACAGGTTGAGACCCCAGTCACCGTCCTTCGGGCCGTCGCCCGCGATTGGCTGGTGGATCGCCAGGTCGTCCTTCGCCGTGAGCCTGACGTCGCGCTCAAACCGGATCGTGTAGTCCTTGCGGTACATGCCGAAGCCGCCCGCGCCAACGACCATGTTCGTGATGTAATGGTAGATGAGCCCCACGCCCGTCACGTTCTTGTAGATGCCATTCGCCTCCAAGGTTCCGGTGTTGGGCTGCGCGTAGTAGCCGAAGTCGCGCCCCGTTGCGTCGCCGCCGAGGTGGACGTCGCCCTTCACGACGAGGTTGCCGCCATTCAGCCAGAACACGAGCTTGCCGCCCACCTCGACCGTGTCGAACGTAGCGACCGCGCCTGGATCGATGCGAAGATCGGGCTGCGTGTTGCTGTATGTCGTCGCCGAGAGGACCTTGCCTGTCATAACCGAGTTCTCGGCAATGACAAACGGCCTTCCCGCCGGCTGGAGCGGGATCGTCCAGTCCTCCGTGAACGTGATGACGCCGTTCAACGTGTGAGAGGAAACGTTCATGTCCGTCAGGGACGCATCGGCGACTGTCGCCGTGGCGCCGCCGGCGAAGAGCGGAGCCGTCGCCGCGTTCTCGACGAGATACGTGCCCGCGAACTGCACGGGACAGCTGAACGTCACGAGGTCGTCGGAGAGCGTGACGATCTTCGTGACCGACAGTGGATCGGTGCCGCCGACCGTGACGGGCTCGGAGTTCTGGAACACGATGGTGTCCGTGGAAGCGGGAGCCGTCGCGGGAGCCGCACCACCGACGAGCCAGTTGCCGGCAACAGACCAGTCCGCGCCGCTCGCGCCGTTCCACACGTACGCGCCCGCGCCGGCGGAGGTCCTGGAAAGAACGCCTCCGGCGATGACAAGCGTATCCTCGCCGCAGGAGAACTGCGCGAGGTTGTCGGCGTCCACGCCCGTGAGGAACGAGAATGTGCCGGTGGCGGCGGTGGAGACGTTGACCGTCGCGCCGGAGGCGACCTCCACCTTGCCGACGCTCCACGGGATGTTGCCCATGGTGAGCGCGTCGCCATCGCTGAGGGCGAGCGTTCCTTCGCCGTCAACCTGATTGGAGAGAGCGATCCCGCCCGCGACCTCAAGACGCGCCCTGGAGGCAATGGTGACGGGGCCCGAGCCGAGCTGTCCGTTAGCCGCAAGGCGCACCGTGCCCTCTTCAATCACCGTGCCATTTGCATACTGTTTCAAAAAGCCGGAGTTGCCGTCGAAGGTGTCCGTCATCACAAGCGTGCCGGCGCCCGTCTTGCGGATCGTGCAGGTGGTGCCGGAGAAGCCAGTGCCATACGTGACCGTCTTTCCTTCCGGCACGTTGAACGTGAGGGTAACGGTACCACTACAGCCGATGCCCCAGTCGTGGAGACCGGCAGACCGATAGACGGCAAGCACCTCGAAATCGTCCGTTGCGGTGATCGTGGTATCGACGTCAAAGCGCCAGACGTAGTCCTGGGTGACGCTGCCAATTCCGCCCGCGCCGACGATGAGGTTGGGGATGAGCGACTGGGCAGTCGCGTGTTCGCATTTCGCGATGCGCGGCGCCTTGACCGTGCCGATGTTGCCGCTACGCCCGAAACGCGATGCCGTCGAGCCGCCGGACGGATTCGTGCGCACGACGACTTCCTTCGTGGCCTCGAGCGTGCCGTCGATGTCGAGGTCGCCGCGATCCCATCCGTTCGTGGTTGTGGTGAAGCAGGCGTAGCCAGTCTCTTCGACGCGGAGGATGCGGTGGTGGCTGATCTGCGTACCGGAGAAGTTCTGCCCGCGCACGACGGAGTTGGACGCGACAATCCACGGATAGTCGCCCACGTTGTTGACGATCCAGTCCTCGGTGAAGGTGAATTCGCCGTCGAGCGTGCGCGCGTTCGCCGTACTGGTGGTCGTGCGCATGAGGGGATCGGGATACATGGCGGTCGCGCCGCCGGGGAACTTGAGCTCGCCGATCTTCTCGACGTAGTACATTCCGGAAAAGTTGACGGGGCAGCCGAACGTCGCCGTGCCCACGCCAGCGTTGGCGATCTGTAAAACGGTGAGCGCGTTTGCGCCCGTGAACGAAACGGCCCCCGACGCGTTGAGGGTGATCTTGCGGACGGTCGTGGCGGCATCGACGGTGATTTCAGCCGCGCCGTTGACGATCAGCTCGTCGGCGGCGGTGAACGCGCCTGCGGGCGCGGGCGACCAGTTCGCGGCGGTGGAGAGGTTTCCGCTCGCGCCGCCGATCCACGTGTAGGCGTTTCCGACATTGGGGCCCGCGATGAACGAGCCGGACTTGTCGTTCGTCAAAAAGTCGCCGTTGACCATATCATAGACGCCGAGTGCGTTGTCCGAAAGACGCTTCGCCGGCACGAGGTCGAGACGGAGCGTGCCGCCGGAATTGCGCAGCTTGAAGGCGTAGAGGCGGTAGGAGCCCCAGTTGTTAAGTCCGTCGTCGATGTTGTTGTTGTGCGAGGCGAAGATTGCGAGCGCCGAGCCGGCCTCGTAGGAGCCGGTGGAGTTCGAGACCGTCGTCACCTGCGTGCGCGTCACGTCGTTCGAGATGGTGCTGACGCCTGCGCCGTAGTCGGCGACGATCGAGTAGCGCGTATTGGCGACGAACGCGGTTGCGCTCGCCTTCTGCCCGCCCGTGCCGTCGCCGCGGTCGAAGCGGAACGTGGCGCCGATCATGAAGCCCGTGAACTGCTTCGACGTGGCCGTGCGCGCGCACCAGAGGTTCTGGTTGCCACTCACGGTCGTCGGCATCCAGGTCATCTCCACCTTGTCGTTGTAGGCGGGCGTCACGCCGGTCTTGATCCGGCATTGTCCGCTCGCCTGGATGTACTCAAGCTGCTGGTACTCCGCCGGCAGCGCCGCACGAGCCGTCGCCGCGCTCGCCGCGGCAACAAGAGCCAGAGCAACAAAACGAGCGAAACTAGAAGTTTTCGCCCCTCCCCTGCGGGAGTAACTGATAAGGTTTTTCATCGTATACATCTCCTCTTTCACAGGAAACAACCAACTTGCCGATTCAACTTTTTTGATATTACCATAATTTTCCATAGCTTGCAAGGTGAAAGTGGCGTGGTCCGTGGTCCGTGGTTCGTGGTCCGTGGTCCGTGGTTCGTGGTCCGTGGTCCGTGGTTCGTTGGGCGGGGGGCGTGGGACGTGGCTCTAGCGCACGTATATGACCATAAACCTGCTCTCTGTGTAGAGCCCGTCGCCCTCCACGAGGAAACGCACCGGCTTCGTGTTGCCGACTGCGGCAAAGGTCACGTTCTCGCCAGAAGGCGGCGCATCCCACGCAATGACGCGCTTGTGCCCGTGCGAATTGCCGTTCTTTTTGCGGAGTGCCGTTTTAGGAGTTCTTCGCCTTCTTCCGAATTTCCTTTATGATCGGCGCGACGGCGAACTGCGGACGCTCGAAGCACGAATAGAGCTTCTTCTGGTCGTCGGGATTCGTGAAGACGTGCTTCACGGGATCCCAGCCGATAGTGCGGCCGATGTTGTTCATCGCGTGGTAGCCGAGGATGCAGGAGATGGTGGAGACGTTCGCCTCCTCCACCGTGATGTGCGTGTCCTTGCGCTCGCGCATTCCCACGAACCACACGCGGTGGTGATTCTTGAAGGGATTGCGCACGGCGTGCTTCTCGGGGTCGCCGTCGATCAGTGCCTTCTTGTTCGCCTCAAGCGCGCGCCAGAAGTCGGCCTTGGCCTTGTAGGCAGTGTCCACGCGGTCCGCTTCCGCGACTGCGGCCGTGCCGCGGCTCGTCCAGATCCAGTCGCCGTTCGCGCCGGTGAAGCGCACGCCCCACCCCGCACCGGAGCGGAGCCCGCGCGGCAGTCCGGAGAACTCCCTGGAGGTGCAGTGCAGATCCACGCCGTTGGCGTACTTGTAGAGGATGTGGTATTCATGGTGCACGTTGAACATGCGGCCAGTGAGGAAGTTTGCCTTGTCGCAGCACACCGAGATCGGGCCGGCGTTGCCCATGGCCCACTGCGCGATGTCCATGTGGTGCGAACCCCAGCCGCCGATGTTGCCGGTGCAGTAGTCCTGGATCTGCAGCCAGCCCACGTTCTGGCCGGGGATCTTCGCATAGGGCACGCCGTTGGCGTCCACGGGGCGCCAATGCGTACGCAGCTGGGAGTAGCGCACGTCGTTGCGCGCCGGACCAAGCCAGAGGTCGAAGTCGAAGTCGCGCGGATCTGGCGTCCTCTCAATGGAGGGCACGTTCCACTCCCTGTCGGGATTGTTGAGCGGCAGCTCCACGTCGACGCGCTTCAGCGTGCCGAGACGTCCGCTCATCACGCACTCCACTCCCTGGCGGAAGCTGTGCTGGCCGCGCTGCTGCGTGCCGATGTGGAACACGCGTTTCATCTTGCGCACGGCCTCCGCTATCGCCTCGCTCTCCTCCACGGAGAGCGCCATGGGCTTCTGCACATACACGTCCTTGCCCTTGTAGCAGGCCTCAACCACCATGCGCGCGTGCCAGTGGTCCTGCGTGCAGATCATCACGCCGTCCACGCCTGGGTCGTCGAGCACCTTGCGGTAGTCCATCTCGAGCTTGAGGTGGTCCATCTTGCGCCCGTAGCGCCGCTCGGCAAGGGACTTCATGTTGGCGAGGCGCACGGAGTCGACGTCGCAGATGGTGGTGAGCATCGCCAGGTCCTGGTTGGCGACAAGCCCGCCGATGTCCATCGTGGTGCCGATGCGGCCAAGGCCGATCAGTGCGATCTGGAGCTTGTTGCTGGGCGCGTCCGCTCCCAGAACACGGGCGGGGACAATGACAGGGAAAAGACCCGCCGCCAAGGCGGACTTCATGAAGCCTCTACGTGTAGCGTTCATCGTTATTCCTTCTTTTACTTGCTCGCCGTTCACAATTCCGGCGCCTCTCCGTTGCGTTGCTGTTCCGGCCGCCACAACCACGGCCGATGTACCTATTTTACCACAACTAATTTCTGACGGTCAACGGAATTGTGAAATTGGCAAATGCGGCAAACGTCATTTGGCGGCCGGTTGTCGTCACGCGAAGTCCTTGACGACGGAGAGGAAGTTGCGGCCGTGCTTGCGGATGTACGAGATGGAGGTGGCCATTTTCTTCACCATCAGTATGCCGAGGCCGCCGATGGGACGCTCCTCGGCCGAAAGAGACGTGTCGGGGTCCTTGTGCGAGAGCGGGTTGTACGCCACTCCGTCGTCGACGAAGGTGAGCTTCACGGAGGGTGGGTTCGGCAGGAACTCCACGTCCACCTCGAACATCGAGGCGCCGGAGTGCTTGACGATGTTTGAGCACACTTCGTCGAGCATCACGTTCATGACAGGCAGAAGAGACGTGGGGCTGCCGTTCTCGCCGAGCTTCTCGTCGAGGAACTCTGTGGCGACGGCAATGGAATCGATGGACGGAGGGAAGGCGCGCGAGAAGATGCGCGGCGCGGCAAGGCGGCGCAGCGCGAGCACGGTTATGTCGTCGGCCTGCGCCTCGCCCGCCTCGAACGCGGTCACGGCCGCGCGCACAACGTTGCAGAGCGACGATGGATCTGGCGGCTTCACGGCCGCGAGGGCGTTCGCGAGGCGCTCTTCGCCGAAGAGGACCTTCGATGGATCAAGCGCCTCTGTGACACCGTCCGTGTAGAGGAAGATCGCGTCGCCCTCCTCGAGCGTGATCTGGTGCGGCTCGTACGAGATGCCGCCCATGAGCGCAAGCGCCGGGCCGGACTTCGCCGACACGTACGCCCATTCGCCTTTCCTGAACGCCGCCGGCGGATTGTGGCCGGCGTTCGCGAACGACACATCGCCCGTCTCCATGTTGAGCACGCCCACCCACGCCGTGAGGAACATGTTCGCGGGATTGTTGTGGCAGAGCTCAGAGTTCACTGCCTCAAGTGCCGCGGCGGGCGTGCGGAAGGCGAGCAGCGCGTCCTTGATGAGCGTCTTCGCGGTCATCATGTAGAGCGCGGCCGTGATGCCCTTGCCCGAGACGTCCGCCACGAGAAACGCGTAGTGCGTGGCGTCGAGCGGGAAATGGTCGTAGAAGTCGCCGCCCACCGAACGGGCTGGCGTCATCGCCGCGGAGAGGCGAAAATACGGGCTCTCGGGAGGCGCGCTGGGCAGGGCCGACGTCTGGATGGTCTCCGCAAGAAGAAGATCCTTCGCGCGCCGCGCCTCTTCGGCGGCGTAGAAGGCGCGCAGGCGAGCGGAGTCACTCGAGACGCGGTCGATGAACCATGCGAACGCGGCCAGCACCACGAACAGCAGCGTGCCGAACACGATGCCGTAGGCGTCCCGCGCGGAGTAGAACTCGCGTTCGGGAAGCGCGGCCACGAAGCGGTGGCCGCCGAACAGGAAGGCCCTGCAGTAGCACTTCTCGCCGAAGAGACGCTGCACGAACGTGGTGCCGTAGTGACGGCCGTCCGCCACGACCTCGTACCGGGCGGCTGTCGCGGCGTCATAGCCGGCCTCGGCGAGGGTGCGCGCCTCGTTGCGATGCCTGGAGGGGTTGGATATCAGCTTCCCGGTGTCGGCATCCGCACAGAGGAAGAAGCCGGTTCGCCCGAGAAGCCATTCATCGAAGATGTAGCCGAGGATTGACGGCAGCATCCGCGAGAGGCGCCGCTCGTCAAGCCCCACCTGCACGAAGCCGTCACCGCCCGGGAAGGCGGCGGCAAGGTACTTGGCGCGCATCGCAGGATTGCGGGCGTGCGGACGGAACGGCTGCGAGACGGTGGCCGTGACGCCGTTCGTGAGCTTCATGAACGGCTCCATCACGGGGTCGCCAGCCATCATTACGTTGAGGCAGTGCGGATCGTTCGAGGCTATGATTCTGCCGCTGCGGTCCACGGTGTTCACCTCGTCGATGTCGAGCTCCTTGGCGCCCGCCGCCATCCTCTCGAGCGACATCGGCTTCGCGCTGCCGATGTGGCGCACCGCGGTGCGCGCCACATGGCCGAGCATCGTGTCGATTGCGCCCGCGACGGTGTCGTGAAGGTCGATCACCGCGTAGTCGAGCTGCGCGTTTGTGCTTTCCGCGGCCTTGTTGGTGCCGATGACCCACGCCACCGCCATGAGGACGGCGTAGAGGGCGAGCATCGTGGCCGCGATTATGGCGCGCCGCTTCATCTCATGCGATGGTGAGGATGCTGGAAAAGCCGGTGATGTCGAAGACGTTGCGCACGGCCTCGCACACGTTCGTCACCGTCATCGTGCCGCCGGCTCCGCCCATGCGTTTCTGCGCTCCCAGCAGGACGCGCAGGCCCGCGGACGACACATAGTCCACATGCGACAAGTCGAGCGTGAGCGACGTCACGCCCTCCGGAATCTTCGCGATCGCCTCCTCCAGCTCGGGAGATGTAATCGTGTCGATTCGGCCTTCCGGCGAGAGCGTTGCCTTATTTCCGTCAATCTGGCTTCTGATGGTCATGTCTTCTCCAATGTATTTCCGCAATGCGCGCTATTCAAGCATCAGCGAGCGGAACTTATTGATGTCGTCCTTGGTGAATCCGAGATCGAGCACATAGTTCTCGATCTTCTCGTACAGGGTGGCGCCGGGCACCTTCATGAAGCCCTCTACAAGCTTGTCGAATCTGCGGGCGTGGTTGAACGATGTGCTGGGATTCCAGAAGCCCGTCACCTCCCAGTCAAGGTAGAGCTCCTCTTCGGCGACGCCGAGAAGTCCGTTCAGGATGAACGCCACGGCGCCCGTGCGGTCCTGGCCGGCGATGCAGTGGAAGTCGATTGGGTAGTTCTTCTCGTCGAGGAACACGGAGAACACCTTCTTGAAGGCGTCCTTGCCCGTCTTGCTCTGCATTCCGGCGTATGCGGAGGAGGAATAGTGGAACCATTTGACGCTCGGGCCCATGGGGGAGCCTGTCATTCCGTAGCACTCCTTGTCGCTGCGCAGGTCGATGTCGCTCTTGATGCCAAGGGTGTCGACGAGGTACGAGCGCGTGGCGTCGTCGAGGCGGTTCTTGCCGGGAACGCGCTTCTTCTCCACCTTGAAGAGCTTGGCGAGGGAGGCCTCGTCGTCCGAGATGCGGCGCGCGAAGTACGCGGCAACAGGCTCGGAGGGGTGGCGCTTGGCCCATGCCTGCCATCCCTTGTGGGAGCGCGGGAAGGTCTT
>JAFUDL010000508.1 GCA_017459225.1 Kiritimatiellia bacterium | reverse complement strand
TGCTGGGCGAGTGACTGCGGGGACCCCGCCGGATTCCTTGACTTCAGACTTCAGACTTCCGACTTCAGTTGCCGAAGTCCGAGGTCTGAAGTCCGAAGTCGTCTTTCCCCCTTGCGCCGCCTCGCGAGAATTATTCCGCACAATATTCTCATCCTGCCAATCGCCTCGTCTCTCTCCCTGCCGCCGCCAAACGCCTCCGCCTACCGCTGATCGAGCGCGGGCATTGGGTTGGAGAATGTTGCCAATGTGAAAATGTTGCCAATTCCATTGTTGCCAATTTCCAATTCTTCATCCCAAAGTTCATTCATCAATTGGAAATTGGAATTGGTACTGGCAACACTTCCACATTGGAACCACTAGTTGGAAGGAGACAGGGTCCCTACCGCCCGCCGACTGATTGCGCGGGAGTAGGGGATTTGGTATAATTCTCGGCGTGAAGAGGGATGGGGCAAGCCGATCGTTTTTCACTTGAAAGAAGGGAAATCTTGACATGACGAAAACAATGCTGGTTAGCGCGGCGCTGTCCGCGTTCGTTGCCGTCGCCGATCCTGCGGCGGGCGTGCATGTTGGGCTTGACCTGCCGCCCGGACCGAACAACCCGCGTAACAGCGAGGGCGCGTTTATGCCGCTCAAGGAGAATCTGCGGGGACAGTCCCCGCAGATTCATTGTTCCCGCAGATTTATTCTGCGACAACGGTCCAGCCGCAGGGGGGGTATCACGCCGCAAAACTCTGCGCTTTCTGCGTCTCTGCGAGAGATATAACGCGGTACTACGGCGGCGTGGTGAAGAAGTCACCGCGCCCAGCGGCCAAATCCCTGCTGCGAAGATGCCGTCATTTTCAAGTTGGACTTGAAAATAACGGCATTTAATGGTACAATACACGGTGCTCTTACAACTGCAAGGAAGAAATCGCATGTATATTGAACGCCAGATGAGCGGGACGCTGCGATGCGTCATGGACGAATATCCGATTGTCACCGTTTCAGGACCGAGACAGTCGGGCAAGACGACGCTTGTTCGCAAGTGCCTGGGCGGATACGGATACGTCAATCTCGAGGATTTCGACACGGCGGAGTTCGCCCGCTCCGATCCGAAAGGCTTTCTCATGCGTTATCCCGCGCCGCTGGTGATAGACGAAGTGCAGCGGGTTCCTGGACTGATGTCGTCGCTGCAGGTGGCCGTGGATTCGCGGCGCGATGCAATGGGGCAATATGTTCTGACTGGTTCGCACCAGTCGTTGTTGAGGGAAAACGTGGCGCAGTCGCTCGCCGGGCGGACGGCGATGCTTGATCTCCTTCCGCTTTCGCTTGCGGAGCTTGGGGCGGTTGCGGACGGGATGGACGCCGACGAAATCATGTTGCGAGGATTCATGCCGGAGATATGGAGGCAGGGCGTTTCGCCCTCCCGATACTATCGCAACTACCTTCGCACGTATGTCGAGCGGGATGTGAGGGCGATGGTGAACGTCCGCAATCTCGCGATGTTCGAGAAGTTCCTGCGGCTTCTGGCGGGGCGCATCGGGCAGCTCGCCAACCTGTCGCAGCTTTCCGTGGAAGTCGGCGTTTCCTCCACCACGCTTGGAGAATGGCTTTCCGTTCTGGAGGCGTCACACATCGTCCATCGGCTTGCACCGTATTTTGGGAACTTCTCGAAACGGCTTGTCAGAACGCAGAAGTTCTATTTCACGGACGTGGGGCTGGCGGCGCATCTTCTTGGAATCTCCACTGTGGAGCAGCTTTCGCGCGATCCGCTCCGGGGGAGCCTTTTCGAAAACCTTGTTGTCATGGATGCGGTCAAATGGCACAAGAACCGCGATGACGACGCGCAGTTCTATTTTCTGCGGACTCAGACGGGATTCGAAATCGACCTTCTGATCGAGTCGGAAGGGAAGCTGATGCCGGTTGAAATCAAGTCTGCTTCTACCTGCAGGGATGCGCTTGCGTCGAATGTCCGCCGTTTCGCGCGGGAGGCGGCGGCGGAGAATCCGACGCTCGTGTACGACGGCGAAGACTACCAGTCGCGGCAAGGCGTCAGATGGACGAACTTCCGCAGGTTCATGGCATGACGGCAAAACCAGAGAAGGATGAAAATGGCCGAAATTTGCGGATTGGCTGAATTGAAAAGAAACAGGCAATGAAAAGATGTTTTCGGCTCGGCGTCATGGCGGTTGCGGCGACGGACTCCCAGCCGCAAAGGCGCCGGATGGTCGGCGATTCCCTCACGGCGGCGCCCCGATGTCGTCCTCGATGCCGGGTATGAGGTATGCCTGGATCGTGTTCCAGTGCCTGCCAAGCCTGTATGGCGGCATTTCAGGGAGATTGGGCCGTTCGTCTTGTGTTTTCATGCCCATAGTATAGCATAAAACTGAATAAAATCAAGGCAAAAACGAGTGAATATGAAATTACCCCCCCCCCCTCAAAGAAATTGTATTTTTCTTCTTGCGCCGGAAGCGCGGATTTGGCATAATGGATGTGCTGAATCTTTCAGCCGCGCAGATGTGGTTTTGCGAGTTTCCTCAGGCCGCGCGGCCTGGCTCGCAGACGGCGCGGAAGAGGGGTTTTGCAACTACCTCTTTACTTCAAGAGGAGAATGGAAACCTATGGCAGGAAACACTTTTTATGGCAGGGCAATGGCGGTCCGCGCCGCGATCGCTGCGGCGATGTGCGCGGCGATGGCGCCTTCGAATGCGCATGCACGGTCGCTCCTGTACTACTACGACTTCGACAAGGTTGAGAACAACGCGCTCGTCTATGCGGGCGTCAACAAGGGGACGGGAACGGCGGAGTTCACGCTAAAGCAGAACGGCTCGGCGACGATTGGCCAAACCTCCGGCGCGTTTGGTTCCGACCATGCATTCTGCGACTCCAACAAGTCGGCCCTCTGGCTCGGCGACGGTTCGGCGTCGCTTGGCTGCGGCACTACGCAGGGCTTCACGATTTCGTTCTGGCTGAAGGCGTCCGCATCTCACGGGGCATGGTCGGACTTCTTTGGCTTTCGCGTAGGGGGCCTAGACTACCGCTGCGAATATGTCTCCGGCAGCGGCGGTGGCTTTACGATGTACTACAACGTCGCCAATGTGGCCACTTGTCCCACCTACAATCCCGAAACCGGGGCGACCGGCATCAGCGTCTCCGCCACGCCCGGCACCTGGCAGCATGTCGCTTTCGTGTTCACGCCGAACGGCAAGAACAACCTCGGGACGTGCCTTCTGTACATCGGTGGGGAAAAGGCCTCGGGAATCTCCATTAGAAACGCGGGCAGCCTCCAGCAGATTCACCTTGGCCCCTGGGTGCGCGCCCTCAACGGCAACGACCGCAAGGGCGCAGCCACCAACACCGGAATCGACGAACTCGCAGTGTTCGACTATCCCGCTACGGCCGACCAGGTGAAGTGGCTTGCGAAGTTCAGGCCTGGCCAGCCGGCAAAGGGGCCCGGACGCGAAATGCCGCTCGCCTATCTTCTCGACACGATTCAGGATGCCTCTGGCGTCGGTGTGCTGGCCGACAACTCCGGAACGGGAACCGACGCGGCATACAAATGGCAGGCCGGCTATGCCAACTGGCCGACAAGCGGCGGAGGGGCGCTTGGCTCCGCCTGTGCTTTCCATATCAAGGACAAAACCACGTTCCGAGTTGACGGCGCATCGGCAACGGACGGTCTGGGCGCAGGTCTTGATTCCGGCATGACGCTTTCGTTCTGGATCAAGGCCCCGGCGAGCGTAAGCCTGTGGCGCGACTTCCTGTCTTTCCGCATCGGCAGCAATCAGTACAAGCGTTTCGAGTGGAACGCCGCGAATCCGATGCACTTCACCGTCTATGGAGGCGGCTCCGGGAGCGTGGGGCTCAAGGCAGACACATGGCAGAACGTCTGCATGACGTGGAATTCCTCGACGTCGAAGATGGAGTTCTATCTGGACGGCGAAAATACCGGAATGACGGTGCCTTTCAACAATCCGACGTCTGCCGACGTGCTGAAAAGCCTGACGTTCGGTCCGGTAGTGTTCAACGACGGCGGCGGCAAGCGAGATCCGGGCGCAACGCCCAACGTCTATCTCGACGAGATAGCAGTGTTCAACCACTCGTTCTCGCCGGCGCAGATACAGTGGCTTGCGGAGAACGTCCCGTGCCTGCCGCCATTGGACGCGACGAATCTCGTTCGCACGGTCGCCGCGAGCGGCGCGTGGGCCGGCGGACGCGCCTCGTGGGGCGTGAGGGAATGGGATGCGGAGAACGAGGCGTGGACCGCGTCCGCGCGCACCACCATCTACCCTGCGCTGGAGGATACGGAAGTCGAGGCCGAGGTGACGATTGCGGATGGTGTAGAGTTGACAAACGATACCTTCGTCACGCCAAAGAAGCTGGTCTTGAAGGTTGCGGACGGCGCGGCTTCGGCAACCCTAAAGAGCGCGGAGGGTTCGATGTTCGCGCCGCAGACATTGGAGATCGTCGGCGGACTCCAGCTAGCCGTACCGCTCTATGCCGTGAAGGTGGGCGGGGCGCTCACGCTCGGCGCGGGGTCGAAGATCGTCTTCGATACGGCGAACTACGGCGACGTCGGCGGTCGCGGGGCGACCGCCCTACCGGTAACGCATGCGATGAGCGTTGGGTCGTTCGTGCTGCCGGAAGGGGAGAGCGATGTGCTTTCCCACTTCGGCGTGACGGACAGCCGCTTCACGCTGTCGCTCTCCGCAGACGGCAAGACGATCCTCGTCGCCGCCGATACGATTCCCGTCGTTGCGACGTGGACGGGCGCGGGCGACGGCACGAGCATCGGCTCCGCCGCGAACTGGGAGTGCCGCAACGCGGCGGGCGCGAAGGTCGACGATGCGCTGCCATGCGCGAACACGCGCGTGATCGTCAGTTCCGGCACTGCGGCGATGAATGCGCCCGTGGGGACGACGCTCCCTTGGCCGTATCTCAGCCTTGAGGCGGGCAGCGTGACGCTTGCCGCCGAGACCGACTGGCGCGGACTTCCCTCGCTCGCAATTCCCGAGGGAACGACGATCAGCCTTGGCGGGAACAATCTCTATCTCAATGGGACTGTCACTGGGCGCGGCACGTTCACCGACGCCGCTGCGGCGGGCGGCGAACTCCACTTCGACGTTGCGGACGGGGCGACGTTCGCGAACGAACGGCTGACATACCACGCGGCGGGCTCGTTTGCGCTTACAGGAACGCTCAAGCTCGTCAAGGACGGCGCGGGGGTGTTCGTCGCGGCGAGGACCGGCCAGACGTATTCCGGCGGCACGGATGTGCAGAACGGCATGTTCAGGTTTGGCGACCAGCCGTATGGCCGCATATTGGGCTCTGCGGATGGAGTCGTCACGGTGTCGGCCGACGGGACGCTTGACATGAATGGACAGGTGGCCGCCTTCCAGCATCAGTTCGTCCTGAATGGCGGCATAATCCAGAACGCCGGCGCGGATCGCGACGTCGCCTATTCGCAGTTCGCCAACATACGTCTAGGCGCGGATTCCACTATTTTGCCGACGAGCTCCATGGGCGTTGTAGGGAACGGCTATGCCGCGACGACGCTTGACCTTGGCGGCCACACGCTGACAATTCCCATCGCCAATGGCAAGGCCCTGTATCTCGCGAACACCGAGATCAAGAACGGTCTTGTCGATGTCACCAGCGGCGGCTGGCTCTACTCCGGAAAGTACACTCCAAGCGGCACATCCAACAACGACATCATTGCGACGAACGCGGACTTCCGCATCAACGGCGCGCTGAGATTGTACGCGAAGATCAAGGCGCGGAGCTACGAGGCGATATATGCCTACGACTACAACGACTGCGCGGCTGTGATCGAGGTTAACGGCACGTTCAAGCCCTCCGCGCACGACTACTTCCGCGGCTGCACGATGATGGACGGCTCGATCATCGACCTCTCCTCGCGCACGAACGCGCTGCCGATCGTCTCTGCGTTCACGTCCGGGGCGAACACGCTCGCTTTCGGGGCGAACAAGACGGTGTACGTGAAGTTCGGCGGCTACCATGTAAGCGGCAGCGAGCCGGTCATCAGCTGGGCGGCAAAGCCGGTGGACATCGACACCGTGAAGTTCAGATCCGCGCCGGGCGAAATGGCGCGTGGCTTCATCACGAAGGACGACGGCCTTTACATCACATGCGGCTTCATGATCCTCGTGCGGTAGATGCTCCGCCGAAACCGCTTCGTTCGCCTAGGCGCGGACGCCTTGTCCGAAGGCGTGGCCCTTGGTATAATGTGCGCCGATGAGACTGCTAGCCACTGAGAGCGGAAGGGGGACTGTCCCCGCAGGGAACTGAAAGGGGATTGTCCCCGCAGATTCAAGGACATCAGACTTCCGACTTCAGTTGCCGAAGTCCGATGTCTGAAGTCCGATGTCCTCATTGGAAATTGGAATTGGCACTGGCAACATTTCCACATTGGCAACATTAACAAAGCTGCAGGCGCGGCCCTTTTAGGCCGTTAGAGATTGAGCATGTCACGAAATTGGAAATTCTGAATTTCGTGACATCCGATATTGCTATGTCGGCGAAAATGAGGTATAATACGCGATATGTTGAACAAACGAAAAATAGAGACTTTAAATTCGGTGCATTTTATCGGGCGCAGGGAGTATCTTGACGACCTTGAATCGCTTTGGCGAAAGGCGACAAGTTCCCTTATTGCCTGTCGCGGCAGGCGTCGCATTGGAAAATCGACGCTGATACGCGAGTTTGCCCGTCGGACTTCCAGTGCGTATGTTGAGGTTGAAGGATTGCCACCGGACAAGGAAATGACAAACCAGCGGCAGCTTGACCATTTTGTGAATGCGCTGGCAGAGCAGACCCGTGCGGCAAGAGAGCCTGTTTCGAGTTGGGTCGAGGCGTTTCATCGGCTTGACGGACAGATAGACGATGGCGTTCGCACGGTTGTCCTTTTGGACGAGATTTCCTGGATGGGGGGATATGACGCCAATTTTCCGGGTGCGCTGCGCACGGCGTGGGAGACGTATTTCCATAGGCATCCAAAGCTTGTCGTCGCCGTGTGCGGATCTGTCTCTGCGTGGATCAAGGAGAACATTATCGACAACACCGGCTTCACAGGGAGATTTTCGCGCGACTATGTTCTTCCCGAGTTGAACCTTGAGGAATGTGCCGAATTCTGGCGAGGCGCAAAGGACAGGGTTGCCGTCCGTGAGATATTTGACGTTCTGTCCGTCACGGGCGGCATACCGCGTTACCTTGAAGAGATAGACCCCGGCCTTTCAGCCGAGGAGAACATAAGGCGGATGTGTTTTTCGACGAGTGGCGAGCTTTACAAGGATTTTGATGCGATATTCAATCCGATGTTCGGCGCGGACGTGGAGTTCAAGCGTCGTATCCTTGAGGCGCTGGTGACAGGTCCGATGTCCGGTGTGGAACTTTCTGTGCGTCTTGGTCTTAAGCGGAACGGGCGCATGGCCGCTGCGCTCCGCGAACTGAATGAGGGCGGCTTTATATCTGACGACCCTGGTCTGAACCCCGCGACCGGCGAAAGCATGAGAACCGGGAAATATCGCCTGAAAGACAACTACACCCGTTTCTACCTGAAGTATGTGAGGCCGAGAAAACAGCAGATCGAGGCAGGGAGTTTCAGGTTTGCGTCCCTTGGGACTCTGCCGGAGTGGAACGCTGTAATGGGTCTTCAGTTTGAGAATCTGATTGTCAACAACGCGATGTCGTTGCTGCCGTATCTGCACCTTGGAAATTCGATAGTCGAGTCAGCCGCTCCTTACCGCAATAAGCGTCGCGATGCGAAAGGCGTCAAGGGCGGATGCCAGATCGACCTTTTGATACAGACTCCAATGACTGCATACGCCGTAGAGGTGAAACGCAAGTGGGAAATAGACGAGTCGATTATCGACGAAATGGAAAGCCGCATTGTCCGGATTCCGCTGCGCAAGGGGATGACCTCTCGGCCTGTACTGGTGTACGAAGGAGAACTTGCCCCATATGTAGAAGGCTCGGGCTATTTCGACGCCGTCATACCGGCGGCGAAGTTGATAGGGAGGTGAAAATGAAGCTCTAAAGGGTTTGTCCCCGCAGGGTTCAAGGACATCAGACTTCAGTCGCCGAAGTCCGAGGTCTGAAGTCCGATGGCCTCATTGGAGATTGGAATTGGCACTGGCAACATTTCCACATTGGCAACATTAACCGGAACTGAATGGTGGCCCTTTTGGGCCCTTTTCGGATTACACGGCCATGCGTAACAGAAATATGGTATAACCCGAGTTTGCCACTTGTGTGTTAGGCCCTCGGCGTGACTGAGTGAGAAATCTTCAATTAACTTGAAGGGGACAGGCCCTACCGCCTGCCGACTAATTGCGCGGGAGTAGGGGATTTGGTATAATTCTCGGTGTGAAGAGGGATGGGGCAAGCCGATCGTTTTCATTTGAAAGAAGGGAAATCCTGACATGAAGAAAACAATGCTGGTTAGCGCGGTGCTGTCCGCGTTCGTTGTCGTCGCCGATCCTGCGGCGGGCGTGCATGTTGGGCTTGACCTGCCGCCCTGGCCGAACAACCCGCGCAACAGCGAGGGCGCGTTTATGCCGCTCAAGGACGGGCGCATCCTCTTCGCCTATTCGCGCTACTACGGGAAGTCGGGTGACGACCACGCGACGGCCGACATCGCCGCGCGCTATTCGTCCGACAAGGGCAAAACCTGGACGACGAACGACGAGATCATCGTGAAGAACGAGGGCGGTATGAACGTGATGAGCGTGAGCCTGCTTCGTCTCCAGAGCGGCGAAATTGCGCTCTTCTACCTGCGCAAGAACAGCACGAAGGACTGCCGTCCCGTGCTGCGTCGTTCCTTCGACGAGGGCAAGACGTGGGGCGAGCCGACGGTCTGCATCACGGATGAGGTCGCCTACTTCGTCCTCAACAACGACCGCGTGATCCAGCTGAAGGACGGGCGCCTGCTCTTCGCCGTCTCGAAACATGGCTTCCACGGTTCGAAGTTCGACAACCTCGGCCGCGTGACGATGTATACCTCCGACGACAACGGCAAGACCTGGCAGCGCGGGAAGAACCTCCTGGAAGTCCACGACGCGAAGGGCAATTTCAAGGCCGCGCAGGAGCCGGGCGTGGTGGAGCTGAAGGACGGTACCATCCTCATGTGGATCCGCACGAACGCGGGGTGCCAATACATGTGCCGCTCGACGGACCGCGGCGAGTCGTGGTCCACGCCCGAGCCTTCAATGCTCGTCGCGCCGCTTTCGCCGGCCACGATCAAGCGCCTTCCCACGGGCGACCTGCTCGCCGTGTGGAACGACCACACGAAACGCCCCGACGAGGCGAAGAAGGGACCTGCGTGGGCGCATGGACGCCGCACGCCGCTCACCACGGCCATTTCGCGCGACGAGGGCCGCACGTGGACGCATGTCAAGGACCTTGAAAACGACCCGACGGGCTGGTTCTGCTACATCGCGCTCCAGCCGCTCGACGACGGCACGGCGTTGCTCGGTTACTGCGCCTACAAGGGACTCGCGCAGTCGCGTCTCGTGAAGGTGCCGATCGACTGGTTCTACGAAAAGTAAAGGGAGCCTGACTTCAGACATCAGACTTCCGACTTCAGTTGCCGAAGTCCGAGGTCTGAAGTCCGAAGTCCTCATTCCCCCTTGCGCCGCCTCGCGAGAATCATTCGGCGCAGTATTCTCATTGCGCCCATCGCCTCGTCACTCTCCCTGCCGCCGCCAAACGTCTCCGCCTGCCGCTCGGTTGTTGTGGCAATCGCACAAACATGGTACAATATTCCCATCACGTCATGAAAGGAATCAGTCATGAAGAATAGATTGGCAGTCGCCGCGCTTGCGGCATTTGCGGTTGGCACGGCGTTCGGCGCGATGCGTCCTACGCCCGAATACCTGAAGAGCGCGGTGGTGTACCAGATGGTGCTGCGAAACTTCACGCGCGACGGCACGTTCAAGGCTGCGACGGAGATGCTGGAACACGTGCGTTCGACCGGCATCGACGTGGTGTATCTCACGCCGTTCGTGGAGATGGACCGCGACATGGACGAGTCGGGCTGGAGCGCGCGCCAGAAGGCGAGCGGATACCATACGCCAAAGAACCCCTACCGCATCTCGAACTACGACAAGATCGATCCCGAGTATGGCCACGACGCCGACTTCAAGGCGTTCAACGACAAGGCGCATGCGCTCGGCATGAAGGTGTACATGGACCTCGTGTACCTCCACTGCGGACCGAACAACGTGATGAAGGACATGTTCCCCGATGCCTTCCAAAAGAACGCGGACGGCTCGGTGCGCACGACGCGGTGGCATTTCCCGTACGTCAACTTCGCCTCGAAGGACGTGCGCAAGTATCTGATCGATTCGATGCTCCACTGGATCAGCCTCGGCTGTGACGGCTTCCGCTGCGACGTGGGCGACGCCGTGCCGATCGACTTCTGGGTTGAGGCCGTGTCCGCGTGCCAGAAGGTGAAGCCCGACCTCGTGATGATCAACGAGGGCACGAAGGTGGAGTGGCTTGAAAAGGCGTTCGACGCCTGCTACGCATGGCCGTGGAGCTTCTCGATCCGCAACTTCCTCACGCCGTCCCTGCACGGACAGGTGACCGCGAAGAACAAGACGCTCGACCAGAAGATGCCTGGCGTGCGCGCCTATGAGGCGAAGATACCGAGGGACGCGCTGATGTTCTGCTTCATGGACAACCACGACACGGCCGCCGACGACTGGGAGAACCGCTTCGACCGCGTCAATCCCGTCGAGGCCGGCAATGCGGCCTTCGTGCTCACGTTCCTGCGCCGCGGTCTGCCTCTCGTCTTCAATGGCAACGAGATCGCCGACAATTCTCTCAACACCTTCTTTGCGCCCGTCGAGGATCCCGGCCGCGCGCGCAAGACCATCGACTGGGCGCGCGCACTGCAGCCCGCCGGGCAGAAGCGCCTCGCTCTCATCCGCACGCTCGCCAAGCTGCGCCATGAAAACAAGGTGTTCTCCGAAGGCTCGCAGGAGTGGGTGACGGAGGGCGAGAAGAAAGGCGCGATTGCGTTCGTGCGCCGTCTCGGCGACAAGGCCGTGTTCGTGACGGCGAACCTGACGAAAGGCGACGTGAAGTTCAAGACCGGCGTCAAGGGCGGCGGAAACGTTCTCCTCTACGAACGGGGCGAGATGGCAGCCGATGGCACGTGCCGCCTGGGTTCATACGGCTACGTTGTCGTAGAATTGTAGTTATCCCCCAGCCCCGTACTCAGCACTTTGCATTCTGTACCACGCACCAGGCGCTAGGCGCTATGGGGCGCTAAGGCTTTTGTCCAATTGCCTGCTTGCGCAAGGATGTGAAATATGAGATAATTGTTTTACATCAAACTTGGCACCCGCCCCAGAAAGGACCTCACATCATGAGACTCACGAAAAACACGTTGTCCATTGCCCTCTGCCGCATGTCTGCCGCAGCTTTTGCGCTATGTGCCGCCTTGTCGCTGCATGGTGCCACGTACACCTGGACGGGAGGCGGCACGCCCGACGCCTCTGGCGCGTACGCATGGAACGACGTAGCGAACTGGGGCGGCACTGGATACCCAATAGCCGGCGATGCCGCAGTCCTTGATTCGTCGGGATGCACGATCGCGGTGCCGTCCGGCGGCGCGAAGCTCTACCGCATCTACGCGGAGGCGGGCGAGTGGCGGATGACGGGCGGAACGCTCGAGATCACCGACGCTGCTCCGTTCTCGTCCAGCACTGGCACTTACGACAGGCGCGCAGCCCTCATCACGTTCGACTGCCCCGTCTTATTCAGCGCCACGGCCGACAAGACCATCCTCAGCGGCAACATCTTCAACAACACCGTCACGCTTGGCACTACAGGACGCGCGTTCTTCATGAAGGGCGATGTTTCCGGCTCGTCCGGCCTCACCGTCTTCTCTGGCGCGCGCACCTACGCATTCGGCGGAAACAACAACATCTGCTGCGGCAAGAACGACGGCAACGCGGCACATGGTGGTGAAATGTGGATCAAGGACGGCGCAACTGTGCAGACGAAGATATTCTTCGACTTCGCGGGATCGGTGACAACCGTTACGAACGGCACGCTTACGACCTCAGCCTCCGGCACGGCGCAGTCGCTTGACATGGTGCAGGGAGCCGTTCTGAACGTTCTCGCGGGCGGCATGGTTAACTGCGCCGGGCGTCTCACGGTGGGGCAGAACAACGAGGCCGGCGATCCGGCCCTGAACGTTATCGGCGGAACTGTGACGGCGAACTACCTTCGCTTTTATTCCAGCGGAGTTTCCAAACTCAACATCGACGACGGCGGAACGGTCACGGTGGCAGGCAACTTCGACTTCAACCAGGGCAAGACAGGCTCGTCCGTGAACATCGGCAAAGGATCGCTCGTCGTCGGCGGCACGATGAAGCAGGGTGGTGTGCAGGTCATCAACTTCACCGTTCCCGCCGACCAGCTCCTCGGCTCAATCACCGCGGGCAAGGTGGAGACGACCGCAGCCGAAAACAAGATCAATATCTCGATATCAGACGACACTCTCCAGAACGGCACGATCTACACGCTCATAACCGACAACTCCAAGACGCTTCCCCTCAGCGCGTACAACGTGCTATACAACGG
>JAFUDL010000507.1 GCA_017459225.1 Kiritimatiellia bacterium | reverse complement strand
CTTCCTCAGTATTCATTATGGTCTTATTTCCAGTTGATGTAGCCGCTGACGGGCGTCAGGTAGGCCGCGTTGCCGGTGGCGGGACGGTAGCGCGTGCCGTCGTACCAGTCGGTGAAGCCGTTCTCGGCGCGGTAGTACTCGCCGGTTTCGGTGTCCTGCACGCGCTCGTAGCCGAGCGTGGCGTCGCTGCGTTTCTGCGAAAGCACGTCGTACGTCGCGTTGCGGCGGCGGTAGGAATCCATGATCATGGCGCGGATCGAATCCGCCGTCTGCATGATGTACTTGGACGTCCCCATCACGCGCGCCCAGGCGTCCCGCCGCTGCTGGTGGAACGCCGGCGTGAAGACGATGGAGCCAAAGCAACGGTCGAGGACGGGCTGCCAGTCGACGAACTCCTCCTTCGGCGCGGTTTCAGAAAGTATGGAAAATTCTACCACCGGCCCCACGTCCACCATGCCGGCCCGCGCGTTGAACGGATTCACCTGCACGGGTTGCTTCATCATCCCCGAAACGACCGCGTGATAGAGTCCCTGCACCCGCCGTCCTGACGCGGCCGTGCAGTCGGCCACAATCACGTCCCCGCCCAGCGCGCTCTTGCCAAGCCGCTCAAGCACGGTGAACTGCCGGTAGCCGTAAAGCGGCCCCATTGCGGCGAAGAATCCGTCCGTCGAAAGGCGCGGCACCACAGGCATCCGCGCGAAGTAGCTCTTCGGGCCATACGACCGGATATGCCAGTTGCGCGCCTCCGCGGACTTGAGGCCGAAGGAGTTGTTGAGACAGAAGTAGAGCTCGCGTTCCGGACGCTTCGGATCAAACACGGTGATGGCATAGCTGATGAGGTCGATCTTGCCCGTCGTCTTGAGGCCCGTCCGTACCTTCCAGCCGACCGGCACGTTCATCGTGAAGTATCCGCCCGGGTCGGCGTACTTCACGAACTTGACGTGCGCGGCCTCCGCCAGACGAATCCGCAGCGCGCCCTTTCCGTACGAGGCCAGGCCCGCCGCGCACATGCTGGCAAGGACGGCGAGGAAACGCCTTGTGTTCATGAGTCCATCCTTTCTGGCCGGTGTCACAGGCCGTTTTGCTGGGCGATGAGGGTGTCGGCGCCGTACATCTTGCGGAGCTTCGGCTTCTCGATCTTGCCCGTGGGATTGCGCGGCACGGGCGCGAAGATGACCTTGCGCGGGCGCTTGTAGCGCGGCAGGTCGAGGCAGAAGCAGTTCACCTCGTCTTCCGTAAGGGTCTGTCCCACCTTCACCGCGATGATCGCGGCGGCGATTTCGCCGAGGCGCGCGTCCGCAAGGCCGATCACGGCCACGTCCTTGATCGCGGGATGCGCGCGCAGGAAGTCCTCGATCTGCACGGGGTAGAGGTTCTCGCCGCCGGTGATGATCACGTCCTTCGCGCGGTCGACGAGGTAGATGAACCCGTCGCGCAGCTCGGCCATGTCGCCCGTGCGGAGCCAGCCGTCGTCGGAGAGGATTTCCTTCGTCGCCGCCGGGTTCTTGTAGTAGCACTTGAGGACGCCGGGCCCTTCACGGCCAGCTCGCCGACTTCGCCGGGGTTCACCTCGCTGCCGTCGGGACGGATGATCTTCGCCTGCCAGCCGTAACCGGGCACGCCGATCGCGCCCACGTGGTCGATGTTCTCGATGCCGAGGTGGACGGCACCGGGACCGGTTGATTCGGAAAGACCGTAGTTCGTATCGTAGTCGTGGTGCGGGAACACGGCCTTCCAACGCTTGATGAGCGCAGGCGGCACGGGCTGCGCGCCGATGTGCATGAGACGCCACTGGTCGAGCTTGTAGTCGGAGAGCTTCACATCGCCACGCTCGATCGCGTCAAGGATGTCCTGCGCCCACGGGACGAGCAGCCACACGATCGTGCAGTGTTCCTCGCTCACGGCGCGGAGGATCCACTCGGGCTTCACGCCCTTGAGAAGAACGGACTTGCCGCCCACGAGGAAGCTGCCGAACCAGTGCATCTTCGCGCCCGGGTGGTAGAGCGGCGGGATGCAGAGGAACGTGTCCTCCTTCGTCTGGCCGTGGTGGTTCTGCTCCACCTTGCAGGAGTGCATGAGACAGTGGTGCTGGAGCACGATGGCCTTCGGAAAGCCCGTCGTGCCGGAGCTGAAGTAGATGGCCGCCTCGTCGTCGTCCGTGAGCGGGATGGCGGGCTGGCGCGACGAGCAGTAGCCCACGAGGTTGCGGTAGCTCTCCGCGAAGGTGGGGCAGTCGTCGCCCACGTAGAGGCGCAGCTTCACGCGCGGCACGCGGTCGGCGATCTGCTCCACGCGCCCGATGAACTCGGGGCCGAACACGAGCACGTCGGCGTCCGCGAGATCGAGGCAGTACTTGATCTCGGCGGCCGTGTAGCGGAAGTTAAGCGGCACGGCGAGGCAGCCGGTGCGCAGCACGCCGAAGTAGATGGGCAGCCATTCCAGGCAGTTCATGAGCAGGATGGCCACCTTCGTCCCGCGCTTCGCCACGCCCGTCTCGATGAGCAGGTGCGCGAAGCGGTTCGCCT
>JAFUDL010000506.1 GCA_017459225.1 Kiritimatiellia bacterium | reverse complement strand
GCGGTGGTTTCCGAGGCCGTCCGCCGGCCACGACTTCTCCGCCACGACGAACGGAACCCCGTCCGGCGCAAACTCAGCGGCGGACAATGAGCCTGCCGCCGCGCCAATGAAAAGAACGGCCATGAACTTGTGTATTGTCTTCATGGCGCATATTGTACCATATTTCACCGCGGTATCATAGTGGCGTCGGCTTGATTCCGGGGCTGGAATATGGCATACTATCAACAGATGCACGAATCAAAAGACTAGTTCACGGAGGAAGAACGACATGAAGACCATCAGCATCGCCGCCGCAGTTTTTCTGACGATCTGCGCCGGCGCGGAGACGGTAAAGCAAAAAGGCCCGGCGGGCGATTCGATCGAGGTCGCCTCGGGGCTGCTGACGCGCAGCCTCGACACGCGCGGCGGACACGTGCTCGGCAAGTCGTACAAGACGGCCAACGGCACGGAGTTCATGCGCGCCGGGTCGCCAGAGTTCGCGTTCCACGTGGACGGCAGAATGTACGCCGGCCATTCCTCGTGGAAGGACGTGGCGAGCGAGTTGACGGAAGGCAAGGACGGCTCACGCACGACGCGCGTGACGGGCGTATCGTCCGACGGCCAGGTGGGAATCGAGCTCACGTACACCACCTACCCGGGAATCGCGCTTGTGCGCAAGACGCTTGCCATTGCGAACATGGGCGCAAAAGACATTGCGATTGAGAATGTCGACGTGGAGACGTTCCGCCTCGCGACTCTGGGCTGCACCAACTCCCGCGTCATGCGGCGGTTCGCGCGCTACAGGGAAGAGGGGTCAACCTACATAGGCGACTGGAACGATCCGCTCATTGTGGTGCACGACTACGCACGGCGCTGCGGCATCGCCGTGGGCAACGAAGGCGTCTCCACGATGAAGCGCACGACGGCGTTCCAGGACGGCAGCTACATCGTTTCCGGCACGCCGCACGTCGGCGAGCAGTATCCGTTTCGGAAATGGCTGAAGCCCGGCGAGCGCGGGGCGGCGATGCCCGTGTTCACGGCGCCGTACTCCGACTGCCCCGACCCGTCACGCGTCGTGGAGGGGCCGGTCTCGGACTACGTGCGCCGGCACATGGGCGTGCGGGTGGAGGCGATTCCGAAGAAGCCGATGTTCGTCTACAACACGTGGGTGCCGTTCCACACACACATAGACGCGAAGCTTGTCCGCGAGCTCGCCGACGCGGCGGCGGAGTGCGGCATAGAGGAGTTCGTGATCGACGACGGGTGGCAGATCAACATCTCCGACGGCAAGTACGGCCGAGGCGACTGGGCGGTTGACGAGAAGAAGTTCCCCGGCGGACTCAAGCCCGTCTTCGACTACATCAAGTCGAAGGGCATGCGGCCTGGACTCTGGCTCTCGCTTGCCTGGGCCGATCCTGCTTCCGCCCCCATGAAGGAGCATCCCGAGTGGTTCGTGAAGGACAAGGCGGGGAATCTCTCAAACCTCCACACCATGAACGGAAAGACGCGTACCGCCTGCATGGCGACGCCCTGGCGCGACTACATCCGAGACAGGATCCTCGGCCTCGTGCGGGACCATGGCCTTGCGTACGTGAAGCTCGACCTCGCGATCGCCACAAGCGCCTACGTGTACAACGACGCGCGCACGGGATGCTACGCGAAGGACCATCCCGGGCACGTCGGCTACGAGGATTCGTTCGAGGCCATCTACGTGAGCTGCATGAAACTCTTCGACGAGCTGCACGAGGCCGCGCCGGACCTCTTCATCGACTGCACGTTCGAGACGGCGGGCAAGACCTTCCTCATGGACTACGGCATAGCGAAGCACGCCGAGGGAAACTGGCTCTCCAACATCGCATCCAGCGAAGACGGGCGGCTCTATGTGCGCAATCTCGCGTGGGGACGCACTCCTGCCCTGCCGGCCACGTCGCTCGTGATCGGCAACCTCCACATGAACGGACCGGGGCATATGCGCTCCTTCAAGTCTCTCGCCGGGACGCTCCCCATCATGCTCGGCGACCCACGCAAGCTCACTGTGGCCGAGCGGGCGGAATACAGGGAATGGGCGTCGTGGCTCAAGGCGCTTGAGGCGCGGCATGGGTTCATGTCGTTCCGTCAGGACCTCCCCGGATTCGGAGAACCGCAGGAAGGCGCGTGGGACGGTTTTGCGCGCATCAACACCGAGACGAAAAGCGGCGGGCTCGTGGGCGTATTCCGCCACAACGCGGCCGAGACCTCCCGCTGCGTGACGGTGCGCGGCCTCGACCCCGCCGCGAAGTACGCAGTCCTCAAAGGCGCGAAAGGCGAGCGCGTGGCGGAGCTGATGGGCAGGGAGCTCGAAGAAGACGGTTTCAAGGCCGTGCTGCAGGAGCGCTACGACGGTGAGCTATACGAAATCACACGCTCCGGCAAATAACAAGATCCGCCCGGCCGACCAGCCAGCCGGTCCACGAGCCACGAACCACGGGCCACGATCCCCCGGCGACATTTTGCGCTTGTCCCGCACGCGCATGATATGATATGATTATTGCACCATTTGCGAAAACAGATTTGTCGAAACAAGAAAGGACCATACCATGCAGACTCCAGAAGAGTTCCTCGAATCGAACGGACTTGCGACAGCGTCGCTTGACCGCGCGTCGCTCATCGCCGCGTTCCAGAAGGAGATGGAGGCCGGCCTTGCCGGGCGGCCATCCTCCCTCAAGATGATTCCCACCTACACCTCCCCGTACGGCGAAGTGGCGAAGGACACGCCCGTGACGGTGCTGGACGCCGGCGGCACGAACTTCCGCGCCGGCACGGTGACGATCCCCTCGGACGGCGGCGAGATCAAGATCGAGCACGTCGAGAAGGGCGAGATGCCCGGGGCGAAGAGCTACGTCTCGCAGGAGGACTTCTATGCCGTCCTCACCGGCCACGTGAAGCGCTGCGCGCCGTTCACGAAGGGCAGCGCGGTCGGCTTCTGCTTCTCCTATCCCGCCGAGGCGAGCGCGTCCGGCGACGCGAAGCTCCTCCACTGGACGAAGCAGATCCAGGCGCCGGAGAGTGTCGGGCAGTGGGTGGGCGCCGAGATGG
>JAFUDL010000505.1 GCA_017459225.1 Kiritimatiellia bacterium | reverse complement strand
GGCCTGATCACCGAGCGGGCCGCAATGGCGCGCCGATTGAGAGAGCCTGTAAGAGTGGGAATAGGCTTGTATAGGCCTGGCTAGGCCGGGCTAGGAATCAGGCACTGGGCATGTTGTCCCGAAACCCGAAACCCGAAACCTGAAACCAGAAACTAGAAACTAGAAACCAGAAACTCTCAAACCTTCAAACACTCGCACTTTCGCCTTGCCTCGGGCGCGTGGAAATGCTAAAATTCTCTCGTTTAAGGAAACTGGCAGAAAACGGCCTTCGCTGTAATTTCCGCAAATGGCTGATTTGGCGCGTGAAATCTCGGTTAGAAAAATTTCTTCATTTTTTTAAAATTCACTTGGAATTTTCTGCGCCCATTTGGCTTTATAGTGGTTGAAGGGGATCCTAGACCCATGACGCAGAAGTCGCGTCCCGGCCAGGGTTCCCGCAACAGCGAAAGGAAGGCAAAAAAGAGACCATGTCACGCGAAAAAGCGAGAAATGAGATTAGGACATCCGACTTCAGACGTCGGACTTCGGCTGACGTGTCGGGCGGGCGCTGCGTGCGGCGGCCGCATGGCTGGCGCGTAGCCGCGTCCGGAAGCCCGGCGTCCGATGTCCGAATTCCTCTCTCCGCCACGGCGCGGGGACTGTCCCCGGCGGGTTTCCTTTGGCGCAGGGAGGTGAGGACATTGGTTTGGCGGTGATTGTGTCTCCTGACGCTGCAACATTCTCTAATGTAGGTATGGAGTATCTGACATCGCAAAATAGTGTTCCATGGACTTTGATTCGTCAGATTCCGTGAGGTGTTCCATGAAGATTAACCCCAAAAAAGACATGCTAGAAAGGATAGCCGCCTTCATGCGAAAGAAGGGCATGGCTGTTAGTGACATTGAGGGCGGGTTGTTGGATATGACGATGCTGGGCAGATTGTTGATCGTAAACTTTCTGCCGTCTGATGAAACATTCTCGAATGGCATCAAGGCAATAGAGGAAAATGCCAGAGCCGTTATTTCTTTTCTGGTGCGCGGCAAATATACACGAGGCGCAGACAGACTTCAGATGGCGGTGAATGTGAAAAGCGGTGATGCTTGTCATGTGCTTGTCAAGTATTGGTGTGATGAAGCAAAGCTTCGGGAGCTTGAAAGATGCTGTCTGCCGTTTCGAAATGTGATTGTCAGAATGTCGTTGATGGATGTTGTGAGTGGATGTTCGCCTAGAGGTGTTCCTATTGAAGGATTCAACGAATGGCACTACACGATTGGCAGACGTGAAGATGGCGCGATAGAGAGTGCTCTGTATAGGCAAGGTGAGTGCGAAAAGCGATTCTCCTTTACGTTGCCTGAAACAGAGCCGATTCCCGTTGAACGGCTGCGCGAACAAGTCTCTAGAATGGAATATGAAATACAGAAGAGCCTAAATGGACGATTTTACGCTTTAAAAGAAGTGTCGGATGTTGAACAGTCGGTCTTTGATGTCAACGCGCCCAACCTTTACGTGCTTAGGTTTATTCGCATGTTCTCCATTGCAACTACAGTAGAGATGCAAGTTGCATGGCTTATGCCGATGCAGAAGGTTGCATCGTTGATTGAGATTGTCAAGAACGAGCGGATAAGGGTTCTGGAAGTTAAGAGATTTGCAGCAGATGAATATTATGTTCGGTGGTACGAGGATGGCCTTGTGTGGAAGATTGACGACATTTGCAGTCCTACTAAAGGCAATGTCACCACGAGTTTGCAAGACGTGACTTCCGTCATGGAACGCGAGTTGGCTACCTGTGGAAACGACAAGGCATATCATCTCGTGTTTGACTGTAGAAGATTGCAATGACGAATGACTTCGAAAGCAGAAACCTATGAGTGGATACGCAATGGAGAGAAGGACTTCCGACTTCAGACGTCGGACGTCGGCAGAATCGGGTGGGCGCTACATGCGGCGACCGCGCGGCGCGCGTGTCGCTCGAAGTCTGAAGTCCGATGTCGGAAGTCGTGAAAACGTGCGAGTACTGTCCCCGAGGAGGCTGTTTTTAACGCAGAGCCGCAGAGGCGCGGAGAGCGCAGAGGAGTACGCCTACCAGTACGACGACATCGGCAACCGCATCACTTCTACTGACCTCGGCACGAACCGCACATACACGGCCAACGGCCTCAACCAGTACACGCTCATCTCCAACCTCTGTGACTCTGTGTGATGACTTCGTCCCCCAGTACGACCTCGACGGGAACCAGACGCTGGTGAAGACCTCCACCGGCGTGTGGCAGGTCTCCTACAACGGCGAGAACAGGCCTGTCCTTTGGACGTGCGGCACGACGAATATCGTGATGGCGTACGACCGCATGGGGCGGCGCGTCCTCTCGCGCGAGACGGTTGGCGGCGCGGTGACGGACAGCAACTTCAGCTTCGTCTATGACGGCTATCTCTGCATCCAGCGGCTAAACGCCACCACGAGGAACGTGAAGCTGATCTTCACGCGGGATCCACTTGAGAAGGTGGCCACGAGGCCGTTGATGGTGGAGAAGCCCGGCAAGTACAAGATGCACGTCACGCACGACGGGAACAAGAACGTCTCGGAGCTCGTGTTCTTCTCGGGCGGCAGCGGCATCGCCGCGCACTACGAGTACGCGCCGTTCGGCGC
>JAFUDL010000504.1 GCA_017459225.1 Kiritimatiellia bacterium | reverse complement strand
CTGGCGGAAAGTCAGGCCAATCTAGTGATGGCCGCGCTGCTGGACGCCGGAATCGACTGCCACAAGGTTCCCGGCGAAGAGGGCACGTGGAACGTTACCGTTGACGAGTCGAAGTTCGCCGCCGCGGTGAACCTGCTCGAGAAGGCGGGGCTTCCGCGCCGTGCGCATCAGGGCATAGGCGAGGTGTTCAAGAAGACGGGGATGATCTCTTCGCCGAGCGAGGAGCGCATAAGGTTCATGGATGCGCTTGCGCAGGACATTGCAAAGACAATATCCTGCATCGACGGCGTTGTTGACGCGCGAGTGCATGTGGTGTTGCCCGAGAACGACCCGTTCGCGCGAAACGCGCTTCCGTCATCGGCGGCCGTGGCCATACGTTCCCGCTGGGACGCCGACCTCGCAGACATCGTCCCCTCCGTCAAGGGACTTGTAAAGAACGCCATCGAGGGCCTCACGCCGGAGAAGATCATGGTGACCATCTTCCGCGATTCGCCCCCGACGAAGTAGTTGTCGGTCAGGAGGTTTGACGTTTAGGTGGTCAAGCAAGACGAAGAGAGACAGTACCTGCTCACTGCCGTAAGGCATATCATGCGGCATGGACGGCGCGACAGGGCCAGAAGCGTATGCGAGGCTCTGGTTGAAGCCGATCCTCGCAACGGCGTTGCGGCCGTGGCGCTTGCGGAGCTGCTCGTTTCCGATGGAGAGACGGCGAGGGCCGTTGACGTGCTTCGTTCCGCAGAAGTGCCGCCATCTCTTTCGCATGCGGAGGCCGTCCTTGAGACGCGGGCCTTGCGCCTGGCGGGGCGCAGCGCAGAAGCTGATTCGCGCTGGCGCAGGTATCTTGAGTCCAGCAGAGGAGCGTCGAGGCAATGGATATGATAGGCATAGATGAGGCCCGCATGCTGGTGGCCGATGCCGATCTTTGGCCGCGCATCCGCGATTTTCTGTGGGATTTCGCGCCGCAGATCCATCCAAGCTGGGTGGAAGACCTTGAGGTTGGAGCCGCCAATGGCGTCTTTCAGACACTCAAACTTTCCGACTCTCAGACTTTCAAACGCTTTCTCCTCGCGTCTCTTGGAGTTGAGCCCTGTTTTCATGTTTTCCCGAAGAACGACTGGAGCCGTCTGCTGCTTCTCGACGGCGCAGCGCTTGAATCGATTGTGAAATGGCTTGGGGCAATCGCATGCGCTGAGAATCTGCGCAGAGTCACCGACGGCAAGGTCGTCCGCGAACTGAAGGTGGCGCTTTCTGGCGTATATCCAGAAGTGCTGGGATATACGATGTACTTCAGGGATGTGGCCGCAAAGAATGCAGAGGACGCAAATGGCGTGATTGCTGCAGGCCTCGAAATCCTACGAGAGATCGTGGCCGATCTGGATTTTACTTTGAAATCGCGGCTGAAGCTGAAATTGCCCAAGGAATATTGCGCACTTTGCGATCTTTGCGGCAAAGAAGATGCTAGGACGGTAGAATCGTCCGTTGTCGCCAAGCTTCTCAAACTCAGATTTCCGGAGGCGCATTCGCTATGCTGCTGATAGAAAAGAAAGATTTTTCGCTGGCTGCCGACCGGCGCCTGGTGAAGGCTTCGGACGTTGCCACTGTGAAGACCTCGGAGGAGATCATCTCCGCTGCTGAGGCGGAGGCAGCGCGCATTCGCGAGGAGGCAAAGGCCGCATTCGCGGGGGAGAAGAAGCGCGGCTACGAGGAGGGGCTGCAGGCGGGCAAGATGGAGATCGCGATGCAGAAGCTCGAGCTCGTAGACCAGTCTGTGGCTTTCATGGAGTCCGTCGAGGGCAAGATGGCGGACGTGGTGATGAAGGCGCTTAGGTCGTGCGTGGTGGAGATCGGCGACAAGGAGATGGTGATCAACATCGTGCGCAAGACGCTGGCCGCGGTAATCCGCACGCAGCGGCAGGTGACGCTCAAGGTGGCCCCTGAGATGGCCGCTGTGGTGAGGGAACGCATCCAGGCGATCATTGCCGATTATCCCACCGTGACATCGGTGGACGTGGTGGAGGATTCTCGTCTCAAGGGACCTGCCTGCCTGCTTGAAACCGAGGCGGGAGTGGCCGACGCCTCCGTGGAGACGCAGCTCGCCGCCATCGAACGTTCGCTCAAGCGCCATATGTCCTCCAGTCAAGGAGATTCCGTCTAACCTGTCATTCGTCAAAGCAATGTCCACGCCATTCGACTACATTCCTGCGGTTTTGGACCGCGCCGTCGAGGATGCCCAGCCCATTGATGTCAAGGGCAAGGTGATCCAGGTGGTGGGTACTATCATCAAGGCGTCCGTTCCAGGCGTGAAGGTGGGCGAGGTGTGCATCCTGCGCAACCCGTGGGAGAACTTCGAGGTTCAGGCTGAGGTGGTGGGGTTCACCAGGGATGCAGTGCTGCTGACTGCCCTGGGCGCGATGATCGGCATATCGGCCGAGACGGAGGTGATTCCAACGCGGCGCGTTCAGATGGTGCCGGTTGGGATGAATCTGCTGGGGCGCGTGCTTGATGGTCTGGGGCGACCAATGGACGCGGATAAGAAGGGGCCGCTTCGTCCGGACGGCTACTATCCCGTTTACGCTTCACCGCCGTCTCCTCTTGAGAGGAACATGATCGTAAAGCCCATTTCGCTTGGAATCCGTGCAATAGATGGGTTGCTCACGTGCGGCGAGGGACAGCGAATGGGCATCTTCGCGGCGGCGGGCGGCGGGAAGTCCACGCTTCTGGCGTCGATTATCCGCAACACGGAGGCCGAAGTCACTGTGCTTGCGCTCATAGGCGAGCGCGGACGCGAGGTGCGGGAGTTCATAGAGAAAGATCTCGGTCCTGAGGGACTCAAGAAGTCTGTGCTCGTGATATCCACTTCGGACCGCAGTGCTATGGAGCGGCTTAAGGCGGCGTATGTTGCCACTTCGATTGCGGAATCGTTCCGCGACAGGGGAATGAAGGTGTTGCTGCTCATGGACAGCGTAACGCGCTTTGGGCGCGCCCAGCGCGAGATCGGCCTTGCGGCCGGCGAGCCGCCCACGCGGCGCGGATTCCCGCCTAGCGTCTTCTCAGAGTTGCCGAAACTGATGGAGCGTGCCGGCAATTCGTCCAAGGGCTCGATCACGGCCCTCTACACTGTGCTTGTGGAAGGCGATGACATGACAGAGCCCATTGCCGACGAGACGCGTTCGATTCTTGACGGTCACATCATCCTCTCGCGCAAGCTTGCGCAGATGAACCATTATCCTGCAATCGACATTCTCGCCTCGATCTCGCGTTGTCAGAATGCGATCATTCCCAAAGACCACAAGGCCGCTGCTTCGAAACTGCGCACGCTGCTTGCAAAATACTCGGAAGTTGAACTGTTGCTCAAAATAGGCGAGTACAAGAAGGGGACAGACCCCGAGGCCGACGAGACGATAGCGAAGAACGGCGCGGTCAATGCCTTCCTCAAGCAGGGGCTTGACGAGCGGCCTGAATACGAAGATACGATTCGCAGGCTCAAGGAGGCGGTCTCGTAATGGCATACATTCTCCAACCGCTTCTAAAAATACGCCTGATGCGCGAAGACCGTGCATCAGGTGAGCTTACTGCCGCGCGTCAGGCGCGCGAGGCGGCGGAAGAGGTACTGGAGGCGCGCCGTCAGGATCTGGCGCGCTACGAGGAGACCCGCGAGGAGAGACGTAATCGCATCTATGACGCGATCATCGGCCAGACAGTAAGCCGGGACCGTCTCGATCTTGCCGCTGAAGGCGTGGCGCGCATTGACGAGGAGGGGGCGCTGAAGGCGGACAACGTGAAGCGTGCCGAGGCGGATGTGCGTACTCGTGCCGAACAGGAGAGCGTGGCGCGGCGTGCGTACAATGAGGCCACAAAGGAGCGGATGAAGATTGACGAGCACCGCTTGGTATGGCTTGAGGCGGAGGCTGCGGAGCAGGAAACGCGCGCCGAAGGCGAACTTGAGGATTTTGTAGGGAGGAAACTTGAAATATGATGGTGTCACCCATATCATTTGATCTTTCGGCATCTGGCTGTTCCTTGCCGGACGCAAGCGGGCTTGCGCCGCTTGAACTTCCGGCGGTATTTTTTGAGAGAACAGCACCCCGCCAGTTTGAGCAGTCCCAGACTCCGATTCAGATGCCGTCGGACGAATCCATCCGTCGTTTCCAGACGGCAATGGGAACTCCGTTGCCCAACGAGGAGACAGTCCCCACTATTCCGCCCATTATCAGCGAGGAGACTGTCCCCATGACTGAAGTGGCAAAAGGAACTGTTCCCACGACGAAAGCGGTCAAGGGGACTGTCCCCGAGGTAGCCGATATTTCGACAAGGTTTGCAAAATCTGCAAAGAATGATGTAATTAATGAGGTTTTGCAACCTTCGCGTGATGTGCCCCCCCTTGTAGCGCAAGTTCCTACTGATGAT
>JAFUDL010000503.1 GCA_017459225.1 Kiritimatiellia bacterium | reverse complement strand
TTGCCTCTCCACGTCCGGCTTGTCGGGGCACGGGCCCCAGAGCGGATCCCATCCGGGGATTCCGCCGGGCGTCGCGAACGATCCGTAGAGCACGCCCGCGCCGCGGTAGATTACCGTCACGGCGGGCACCGGCTCCACGCGCGGCATCGTGCCGAGGCCGTTGCGTTCCCAGCTGGAGTAGAGCATGATGAACGACTCGAACCTGTCGAGATACGCCTCGCTCGTCGCCTCGGAGGAGAGCAGAAAGCCCGGATTGTCCGAATGGACGGCGTTCACGTAGTCGCGGTAGCCCGCGATGAGCGCGTGCGCGTCGCCGGGCGCGTGCTTGTGGCGCGGGTTGAAGCAGGGCAGGTGCGCGGCGCAGCTGATCATGTCCATGTACACGCCGTCAAGCCCCGTGGAGGCGAGCTTCTTCTCCAGTTCGCGCATCTTCGCGTGGAACTTCGGCGCCTCGCCGCACATGTGCCCCTGACTCTGCTTCGTGAACGGATTGAACGTAGTGCCGTGGATTCGGCCATTGCTCCGCACGATCGTGCTTTCAAGCCCGCCCTCGGCCCAGCGCGGGTCGTCCTCGTCCCAGAGCATCCCGTTCGTGTAGACCTGCAGGAACGCGCCGCGGTCCTTCATGCGCTTCACGGCCGCGCGGAACGCGTCCTCGCCGTCGCGCGGCGGCCAGAAGAACGGGTAGGACGTGTCGTAGGGGACGTTGTGCCACCAGTACCAGTCGAGCGCGACCTTGAGGCCCGTCTCCTTCATGAACCAGTGGACGGGCGGCTCGGAGACCGCGATGCTCCCCCGGCTCCACATCCAGAGGTCGATGTCGCGCAGCTTCGAGAAGTCACGCGCGGCTGCGGCCTTGAACCACGACTGCGTCTCCATCCATTCGCGGTGCATCTTCGCCGCCTCGTACCAGCCGCCGCGATACGGCGCGTACACGCCCGTGTACGGCAGCGAGCCGACCTTGCGCGTCTCCTCCGAGACCGGCGGAAGCCAGATGTTACGCAGGACGAGCGTATCCGGTACGGACCCAACCGTCACCTCAAACGCCGCCGCATGGAGGCGCGCTTCGCCGCGCTGGTCGAAGAAGTGCGATACTCCTCCTTCCTCCAGCGCCGCCATGCAGTTGAACACCTTGAAGATCAACCCCGACGAATAGACGCGCTGCATCGGTTTCATCTTCGACCAGTCGGGACGCAGAATGTCGCCCGCGAAGAACGGACGGAACAGGGCAGTCTTTGCGGTGCGCGGAACGACGACCTCGGGGAACACGATCCGCCTGGGATACTGCCCGCTTTCATTTCCGGTGTAGTCGAAGGACGTATACTCGAATCCTCCCTCCGGACGAAGCGTCATCTTTGCCGTCACCGTGAAGTTCTCGCCGCACACGCGATGCCCCTTCCACACTGCAGTGACGACGTTTCCGTTAGTTGTGACGGAGAGCGACTTCATCTGTCCATGCGGGATGATCGAGGCAGGAACGAGCGCGCGGTCAGACCCTATTCCGCCGCCAGTCTTCACATCCTTCGATGGCTTCCATTCGCCCGTTTCAATCGTGAAGCCCACGCGCACGTCGCCCACGGGCACAGTCGTTGCCGACGCAGACGCAGCTGACGTCGACTCCTTGCGCAGACTGTTGAAGTAGTCGTCAATCTCCTTCGCGCGCGTCGTCTCGCGGCGCGCCTTAACGCCGAACGACTTCACGTCGCGTATCCAGTTCTCGACGGCCTCGGCCTTCGTCGCGGGACGCGTCCACTTGTAGCCCAGCTTCGCCGCGGTCTTTCTGAGGATGTCGTAGTTGAGGAGCATCATGTGGTCGATGGAAAGGCGCTCGCGGCGAACGCGCCACGCGAACGGCTCGCCATCCTTCGCCGCCGCGGCAACGGCCTCGTCCATCAGCTTCGCCGCCTCCAGCTTGTCGTCGGCTCCAAGAAATGGCGCGCCCTTGTGCCCGCACTTCACGATCTGTTTCGTCTTGCGCGGCCCCGCCTCGATGACGGCGATGAACTTTTTGAGCATCGGCGCGGCGGCAGTGCCGTAGTAGCCGTTGAGGAATTCGTCCATGAGCCGCTTTTCGTCGTCCTTCGGATCCCAGAGAAGATGCGCCGTCACGTAGTGGCGGAGCGTCGCGAACGTCCCGGCGGAGCAGAGCGCGTCGCCCTGCTCGAACACGCCCACTGCTCCGTTGTTGGCGAAGAGGCGGATGTTCGGAGCGATGGAGCCGATGTTCGGGTGCGGCATCATGTAGTTGTGGAAGTTCGCGAGGTAGTCCCAGATGAAGAGGTTGCCGCCAGCAACGCGCCGCCAGTCGGCGAGGTCCTTCGCGAAGTCGGCCTTGTGCGGCGGAAGCGGCTCGGCGAGCGGACGCGCGAAGTCGCACTCGATGTCGCAGAGGCGCACCACCACGTTGTGGCGCGGACGCGTCTTCGCGGGCGCCCTGCGCGTGAACTGGTACGCGAACGTGTCGATGCGCACGTTCGGGAACTCCTTCTCCACCGCCTCCGCGACTTCGTTCGCGAAGCGCAGGTACGGGCCAGACGGCGCGCCGCCATCCTCCTCCATCATCGCCTTGCACTTCTCGCACGTGCAGTAGCCGTGCCAGTCGTTTTGCGACACCTGGATGAAATCGACGGACGAATCCTCGCGCAGGCGCTTCAGCGTCTCCTTGATGTACTCCGCCTTCATCTCGGCGTTTGCAAGGCAGAGCTGCTTCGGCTCGCGTTTTCCCTTCACAAGCGAATACCATTCAGGATGCTTCTCGAAGTACACATTCGGAGGCAGCACCTCGAAGAAGGAATGGTAGGCGCTGTGGCGTCCCTTGAAGAAGTAGAGGCGGTGGTTGCCGCCAAGCTCGGGCGGGATGAACTTGATATCGGTGAGCAGGTAGCGCGTGAGCGATGTGAAGTTGCCCTTCGAGCGAACCTTGAAGAGAGGGTCGAAACCGTCGAGGTAGTACGTCTCGCGGAACTTGAACTGCGGGGCGTACGAGAGCGAAATGTCCTTCACGGGGGCCGCGTCGAGCTTCGGGTACGTCGCCGCGTCGGAGGTCCACCACCGCACGCCGCAGTATTTTTCGAGATAGAGATCAACTGCGTACAGCGGCGCGCGCGCCGGATCGCCGTCCAGAACCACGCCGCCATCAACAGACTTCAGGAAAACCTCATCCACCTGGTAGGGACGACTCGCCGCGCCGTCCGCCCCGCTCCGAGCCGCCTTCGCCGCCTTGGTCGCGCCAACGAAGAGTCCCACGCCATCCCTCGCCACGCTTTCGGAAACGATCTCGATTTTCTTTTCAAGGCACTTTCCGAGTTCGCCGGCAAGCTCCTTCGCGGCCGACATCTCCACCGCAGTGGGCGAATCGGGCGTGACCACGGTGGGCACGTTGGCAACGGCGCACGATGCAGCAATTGCCGCCGCCACCATGAACATCTTCTTCTTCATTTCCTATCCCTTTCTTAATTTCTTAATGCCTAGTGCGTCAACTTCGAAACCTGAAACCAGAAACCTCGAAACCAGAAACTAGAAACCAGAAACTAGAAACC
>JAFUDL010000502.1 GCA_017459225.1 Kiritimatiellia bacterium | reverse complement strand
TTCGCGTCCATGATGCGATTGAGCCACGTGGGCTTCAAGGAGGCGGTTCCGCCTTCGAGCTTGGAATTATCCGTCACGCCGTGCTGCGCAGGGGTGTAGCCGGTCGCGATGGAGACGTGGTTCGGAGCTGACGAAGGCGCCGACCCTGGCGTGATCTCGCCGGTCACGGACCAAGCCGACTTGTAGCCCGGCTGCCACTTTCCGGCGCGTAGGCGTTCGAAGTTCGGCATCTCGCCGGTCTCGACCGCATCGGCGCGAAGGCCGTCCACCATCACCACAAGCGTCATCGGACGCTTTGTTCCCTCGGCATTGGCCGCCAGCATCGCCGCCGCGGACGCGGCAACTGCAAAGAAACTTTTCGCTATCATGACACACCACCTTTTTTTACAAGTTTGGACGTTTCTTCATTCTGCGGTTCCGGGGCTTGCAGGCACTATTGCATATCTCCTGCTGCCGCGAAGAACGCCTCGAGATTCTCCCACGGCGTGGTGGCCGGAATGTCGCATCCGCTCGACAGGACGAAGTTCGGATATGCCCCGCAGCGCTCCACAAGCGACGCCACGGCCGCCTTTATGCCATCCGGGCTTCCCTGCGCCAGCATCGCCACAGGATCCACGTTGCCCATCACCAGCGTCTCAGCGGGCGCCTTCTCGAGCATGGACGCGAGATCGATCGCGTTTCCGAAGTGGCATCCAGCAGTGCCCTGCGCGAATATCGCCTCTGCCGCCTTCGTGACGTTTCCGCCGCAGTTGTGATAGACTAGAGGGAAGTCCACGCTCTGCAGCGCCTCCCTGATCCGCTTCACGTATGGCGCGGAGAACTCCTCGAGCGCCGCCGGAGATATCACGCCTGCAAGCGGCTCGGCCATGAAAAGCCCGTCCGCTCCTGCCGCCTTCAGCGCCGCGCCGTATGCGGAAAGAAAAGCCGTCGTCTTCTCGAGAAGCGCATGTACCGTCTCAGGCTCGTCCATGAGAAGGAACATCATCTCGTTGACGTCCGCAAGACGCCCGGCGAGCGAGAAAGGTCCGATCATTCCGCCGAAGACGGGCTTGCCCACGTTCATCGCCTTCACCTTTGCGATCGCCTCAGCGGCCATCGTGCAGCGCCCAGTCGTGGGCGGCGGAACTGCAAGCGCCGCTACATCGTCTTCTTCCGCAACGAGCTGGCCCATAACCGCTGGCACATCGTCGTCGCCGAAGCGCACCATGGCGCCAAACGCCTCTGCCTCGATGGAGAGGTCCATCGGACCAAGCACCACATCGACAGGCGCATTGCGGGCGATCCACGCCATTGTCTCGGCCTGCAGGTCCGCCGACTTCACGAATTCGCCCACCGAATGGCCAAGTTTCTTGGCCACGGGGAATGATAGAACTGGAATGAATTTCATGTTGATTATTATAGCACTCCACGCGTTGGCATTGCAAGAGGCATCAAATCATGGGAATCATCCATATCCCAATTGTCAAGCGGGGAATGCCCCCATCTTCGGGCGGCCGCTTGCGCACCCGCCTACCGCAATGGCCATCGCCGCGAGCCCCGCATCCGCGAGGAATGCCCTTCTGCCCTGTCCGTGAGATTCAGGTGCAACTGCCATTACTGCGGACAATATTAAGCATCGGCAGCTTCCCTTGCGTACTCCACCGCCACGTCGGAGCAGCGCGCCGCATCGCTCGTGTACACGTCGGCGCCGATCTCCTTGCAGAACGCATCGGTGATTGGAGCGCCGCCGATCATGATGCGCACCTTGTCGCGGAGGCCCGCAGCCTTGAACGCCTCCACCACATCGCGCATCACGGGCATGGTGGTCGTAAGGAGCGCCGAGCAGCAGACGATCCTGCAGTTCTGGTCGCGCGCGGCCTCCACGAACTTTTCGGGCGGCACGTCGGTGCCGAGATCCACGACCTCGAGCCCCTTGGACTCCAGCATCATCTTCACGAGGTTCTTGCCGACGTCGTGCAGATCGCCCTTGACCGTGCCGATGCAGGCCTTGCCGGAGGCCTTCACGCCGGCCGCCGCAAGAACTGGCTTGAGTATTTCCGCCCCCTTGTTCATCGCGCGGGCCGCCACAAGCACTTCCGGAACAAACGCCTCGCCGTTCTTGAACCTTTCCCCGACTACGGCCATGCCGGCCATCAGCCCTTCGTTGAGGATCCTATTCGGATCAATGCCTTCGTCGAGCGCCTGCTGAACAAGCGCCTTGACTTCCTTTGCGCGGCCTGCCTGGATTTTCTCCGAAATAAGCGTCAGATCCATTTCCTCCTCCTTACGCGTGAATTATACCACAAATCCAGAGCGAACGGGGAAGAAAATGCCGCGAAGGCGCGAAAGGCCAAGCAGCCGCCGTTTGTTATTTGCGGCCGTTCTTCGGCTTGCGCGTCATGAGCTCGTCGATGACGCGGGCGACCTCGGCCTTGGACATGCGCTCCGTGATGCGGATGTGCGGACCCGTCTCCGCGTCGGGCGCCCACTCATCGGCGCCCTTGTCGCCGACCATGCGGTACTTGCCGCGTTCCGCGTTGAAGTACGGCTCTATGCCACGCACCGCAACGAGCACCGCGGTCTCGTCCCACGCGGCGCGTCCTCCCATCCCGAAAGCGCTCTTGAGCCATCTGTGCGAGTCCTTGCGGATTGCGTCGCGCGACGGAATGTTGTTAGCGAAGACGTCCTTCACCGGGCTGCGTTCGATGTTCATCTCCGCCACCGCGCGCCCCGCGAAGCAGTCGCGGCCGTACTGCCAGTCGGAGAAGATTATCGGCGTGGGCCAGTTCTCGAACGCGATGCGCGACGATTCGTGGTCCCACATCGAATTGTACTCCTTGCCGTCGGGATACCGGCAGGCCATCGCCACCCACTTCTTCACCTTCTTGGCGACGAGCGCCTTGCCGTCAAGCGGCGAGATCGCGTCGGGCTTCGTCTCAAGCAGGCGGCGCATGTTGGTGATGAAGCCAACGGAGCAGATGACCACGCTCTTGTCAGGCTGCGCGGCGAGGACACGGCGGTATGTCTCGTTCGCGTCCGGCGCATCGTCGGAGTCGGCGTAGCGGTACCAGCCGGGATAGTCCGCAAGCAGCTTGCGGTACTTGTAGTGCCCGCCGTCCCCGCCCCCCTTCTCGCCGAGCGGCGCCTTTGGATCGACCTTCGCCTTTGCGCCGGGGTGCGCGCCCATCACGCCCATGCCCTTCGGCGAGCCCACGGGA
>JAFUDL010000053.1 GCA_017459225.1 Kiritimatiellia bacterium | reverse complement strand
CTCGAAACTGGAAACTCTGAACTGGACTTGACGGGGACAGTCCCCCACGCGCTTCCAGCCGTCTTCCACTGAGTTTTGGCAACCAGAAACTCGGGGGCTTGACCTGACGGGGACAGTCCCCCACGCGCTTCCAGCCGTCTTCCACTGAGTTTTGGCAACTCGAAACCTCGAAACTAGAAACTCCGAACTGGGCTTGACGGGGACAGGCCCCGTGCGCTTCTTCGCACGCACCTCTGCGTTCTCCGCGCCTCTGCGGCTCTGCGTTAAAAACAGTCTCGCCGGAGACTGTCCCCGCGGTTTCCGCAGTTTTCAAGTTTGCAAGTTATAGGTTTGACGGGGACAGGCCCCGCGTGGTTAGACTTCGGACTTCGGACTTGAGACTTCAAGCGACGCATGGTCTGCATGGTGCTTCGCATGCTACAGCCGTCTTCCTCTGAGCTTTGGCAACCAGAAACCAGAAACCTCTAAACTTTGAACTTTAAACTTTGAACTAACCTTGACGGCGCAGGACGAGGGCGGTGCGGGCAGGCAGATACAGACGCACATAGGCAACGCGAGCGCCGTCTTCTTTGATCACTTCAGGCGTGAACGTCTGGCCTGGAGCGATGCGCCCTTCTCCACCGAAACGCGTCTCGTCGGTGTCGAGTGCAAGGCGCCATCTGCCGCCCTCAGGCACGCGTATGCCGTAGCCGGTGAACGACTGCGAAGGATTGAAGTTGAACACGAAGAGCAGCTTTCCTCGCCTAAAAGCAAGCACCTTGTCGCCTTCATGCGCGCACACCTGCTCTGGTTCACCAAGTGCGCCGCGTACGGTCTTCAGCATTGCCGCATCGAAGTCGCCAAGCGCCTTGAAACGAAGGCTAGGATCGTCGCGCAGCGACCACTGACGGCGCGCATGGTGATAGCTCCAGCCATTTTCCGCGCGCGGAAAGTCGATCCACTCGGGATGGCCGAACTCGTTGCCCATGAAGTTCAAGTACGCATCGCGCGCGAGGCCACGCGTGGCGAGACGAGCCATCTTGTGAAGCGCCATTCCGCGCGCTATCACGAGGCTCTGCTGATGAACGCCCATGCCGTCGTACACTGCCGCGTCAACGAGCTGGAAGAAGAACGTCTTGCCGCCAACAAGAGCCTGGTCGTGGCTCTCGACGTACGACACCACCTTCTCTTCGGCGCGCTTGTTGGTGAGCTCCCAGTAGATGCCGCCCATGCTCCAGTCCTCATCGCGCACCTTCTCGGCAATGCGGAACCAGTAGTCGGGCACGCCCATGGCCATGCGATAGTCGAAACCGAGACCGCAGTCGGAAAGCGGAGCGGCGCAGCCGGGAATGCCGCTCACGTCCTCTGCGATCGTGATGGCGGAGGGATTGACTTCATGTATCACGCGGTTGGCGAGGGCGAGATAGCACCATGCATCGTCGTCCATCGAGCCGTCGAAGTAATCGGCGTAGCAGGTGAACGCGCGGCCGAGACCATGGTCCCAGTAGAGCATCGAGGTGACGCCGTCGAAGCGGTAGCCGTCGAAGCGGAATTCGTCGAGCCAGTAGCGGCAGTTGGAAAGAAGAAAGTGAAGCACTTCCGTCTTGCCGTAGTCGAAGCAGCGCGAATCCCACGCCGAGTGCCAGCCCTTGGATCCATCGTGGAAGTACTGGTACGGCGTGCCGTCGAAAAGGGAGAGCCCGTCGCGCTCGTTCTTCACGGCGTGGGAGTGGACGATGTCCATTATCACCCTGAGCCCCATTCCGTGCGCCTCGTCCACAAGCGATTTGAGGTCCTCCGGCGTTCCGAATCGCGAGCTCGCCGCGAAGAAGCTCGACACGTGGTACCCGAAGCTGCCGTAGTACGGATGCTCCATCACGGCCATGAGCTGAACCGTGTTGTAGCCAGCCGCCTTGATGCGCGGAAGCACGTTGTCGCGGAACTCCGCGTACGTGGCCACGCGTCCCTCTTCGGAGGCCATGCCGACGTGCGCTTCGTATATGACGGGAGGCGTGCGCGACGGCGCGGGCGCTGGATTACGCCACTTGTACGCGTTCGGCGGAGCCCACACCTGGGCACTGAAAAGGCCGCTGGACGAGTCCTGCACCACACGCCGCGCATAGGCGGGGATGCGCTCTCCTCCTCCGCCCTCCCATCGCGTCTCGAGGCGGTAGAACTGGCCGTGGCGAATTGCGCGCGCCGGGAACGTTCCCATCCACACCCCACCGCGCGAGCGCCTGAGCTTGAAGCGTGGCTGCAGCTTCCAATCGGAGAAGTCGCCCACAAGCCACATCTCTGTGGCGTTTGGCGCCCACTCGCGGAACGTCCATCCCCTCGCTGTGCGGTGGAGGCCGAAGTACTCATGGGCGCTCGCCCAGTCGGAAAGCGACTTGCCGCCGTCCGCCACAAGCTCGGCCGCGCGGGCGACCGCATGCGCGGCGCGCCCGCGCACCGCCTCCGCATAAGGGGCGAGATATGGATCGTCAAGCAGGTGTGGACGCTTCATGTCACTTTCGCCTAGGTTTGGGGTATTGTCCGCCAGAACCACGAGTCGTGCCACCGCGTGGCGGCTTCGTGACTTGCTGCGCAGGCGCAGGCCTCGAGTTCACAGGACGCGGATACGTGGTGCCGCCACCGGGAAGCGCCACAGCGTGTTTCGTCGACGGGCGCACCGCCGGAGCCGTTGGGCGCACCGTCGGCTGGGGGCGCGTTGCTGGCTGGGGACGCACCGTCGGCTGAGGACGCGTTGTGGGCTGGGGGCGCCCACCAGCCGCCGGGCGCACATTTGCCGGCGGATGTCCACCAGCCGGACGCCCACCGATCGGACGCCCACCCATCGGCGGATGACGATTATGATGCCAATTGCGCCCCCCATACGGGCGGTCGTAGTAATACGGCGGTGGTGGAGGGGGCACGTCGTCTATCACCGTAGTGCTGATGTACGAAGGTCCCGTCACAGGCGCTACGTATGTCGTGGGCGTTGTATATACCGGCTCTGTCGTGTAAACAGGCGCAGTGGTGGTTGTGGTAGTGTAGGGCGTTGTGGTGTACATGGGATCATACATGTCAACACAGCCCGTCATGAACACGCCAACCGCCGATGCGGCGAGCAGAGAGATTATTTCGTTCTTCATTGTCTTACCTCCTTTTAACAAGAATAAATCCGCCGCCCGCAGGCACCTCCACCTCGGCATTGAAATCTGGCGCAGGCGCAGCCTTCTGCACGCCCTCTATCGCGGGGAGCTCCCACGCAGCCTTCGCTCCGTCGAAGCCAAGCGCAGCCGCGTCGAATGTGAACTTCGCCTTGCACGGCTCCTTCGCAAAGTTCGCAATCACGAGAACCGTGCACCAAGGCCCCTTCCATACGCTCGCCTTGACATTGGCAGAACCCAGCACTTTGACGGGGCACGCGTCGTCCCACCAGCCCACTAGTTCGGCGTCGCCCAGCTTCACGTCGTCGAAGAACTTCCAAAGTCCGCACGGATTGCCGCCCCAGCCCCAGCGGTCCGTCATGCCGAAGAGAAGTCCTCGGAATGGATTGCCGCGCCCCAGCATCTCGCCTGGAACGCCAAACGGAATGCCCGAGCGCTCCATCAGCCAGAAATCAGGCGGAGTGTCGTTGTAGAATCCCTCGCCGCGCCAAAGAAGGTCGAAGTAGGGATAAAGGTCGATGAACGCAAGATTCGTGCTGCCGCTTCCGGCGTGCGGGTTGTGGTGGTTCCAGCTATGGTTGTCCACAAGACGACGCTTTCCGTCGCGGTCGAGGATGCGGCGCGCGCGCTGCATGGCCCGGCCGGTGAGGGCGGTGTCGTCGATATAGAGGCCGTCAATGCCGTACTCACGCACGAGGTAGTCGAGACCCTCGAGGTAGAAGTTGTCCCAGCGCGTGTCGGGCGTTGTGATCACCGCAAGGTCGAGCCGGGGCGCATACGCCTGCCTGAAGCGCACGTTCTCGCGCCACGCGGGAAGAATGTCCGTGCCCACGTGCGTGCGCAGCCAGGGGTGCGGACCTCCCCTGTTCGTTATCGGCCAGCCAGGCACGGAATCGTCGCGCCTTATCAGCACCTCGCCGTCGAGCGACTTGAGCGCGAAGAACTCCGGCAGGTTCTGCGTTAGCTCGCGCGTGGTGTAGTAGATCTTCAGCAACAGCCCCGCGTCGTGCGCTTCCTTCACGACCTTCTTCAGGAGCGGCCCGCCATCGTCGTTGTACGGATAGTTGATGTACGGATTCCATATCGTGTTATGGTGCAGATTGATGACCGTCGCACCCGCCTCGCGCGCCTTCGCCGCGTTGAAGCTGCTGTTTCTCTGGCCAAGGTGCAGATACCTCTCGCCTAGGTGCGCCTTCATGTCGAGCAGATGGAACGGCGTGATGTAGAGGTCGAAGTTCCACTCGGCGCCGGCGGGCGCACCGCGTCCCTCCGCACGGATCGTCGCTGCTGAAGAAGTCTTCTCAAGCGTCATCGTGCCACCGCCTGCCGCCCAGCTCTCAGGCATGTGCAGCTTCTGCCACGCGTAGTACGCGTTGATGAGAGGGCGCCTGTAGTTGGCGCCCTTGAAACGCACGGCGAGTCCACCGTTGACGCTGCCCATCCACACCGCGTCGCGGTTCAGCTTCTCGTCCCAGCCCTGCTCGACTTTCCCCTCCTGAAAGAATCCGCCGTTGATTCCGAATCCCTCTCTGAAACGCGCCACATCCGGCGGCATGGCGATTTCAAGCGCCGCGCTAGTCTCCGCCGCGCCCTCGTGGCGTATACGGAAACGGCATTCGCCAGCGAAGTCGATGCGGCCCTCGACGATGCGCTTCGCGCCGCCGCCGAAATCTGCCTCTGCGCGCCATTCTGCGCGCGCGGGACTGCACTTGGTGAACGAGAACCGACGCTCGCGGGGCGTCCGCCCTGACGTTCCGCTGAACTTCACCGGCGCAGCGAGCAGGTTCATCCCCTTCTCGACGATACGCGTGTTGGAGCCGCTGAAGTGCGAGACGATCTGCGCGGGAAGTCCGTCCTCACCAAGCACGAGCTCGCGCCCGAGAATCTTCACTGCGCGCCGCGCCTTGTCGACGACTACCGGCGCGTACGGCTTCGTCACCGTTTCTTCGCGTCCGATATCGGAGTTGAGCCACTTGAGGCGCGCAAGACGCCAGGCGTCGCCGATTCCGCCATCCTCCAGCACGTCGCCCTTCACCTCGATTTCGAACGGGATGGACGCGCGAGCGGCGTCCGCCGCATCTTCCACGCATACTTCACCCTTCAGCGTCTTGCCCGCCGCGTCCTTCGGGATATCCACCATCACCCAGATCGGTTTCACGCCGTTCGCAGCGACCGCGCACATTTCCGGCGTGATGCGGCTCACCTTGAGGTCGGTCTTCGCGATCCAGCGGAGCGTGCGTGCTTTCTCCGACGCCACGCACACCTGGAACGGATAGAACTCGCCCGGCTGCGCCGTGCCGAAGAAGCCCTGCGCCGCACGGCTCTTCTTCGCGAACCAGTGCGCGGGAATGATGTTGTTGCGAACGGCGAAGCGGCGGTCTTCGCCGAAGAGGTGGAAGGGAGCAGAGTGCGCCTTGCGGTAGGCATCCCACACGTAGTCGTCTACCGCGTTCTCCATGAAGGAAAGCACCGAGTCCTCCGGCATGGCGCCGCCGGAAGTCGTGTCGGGTATGTTGTCGTCGGCCGAGCCGAGCTCGCGCATGACGAGCCAGTCCACGTTGTAGCCGTTCGTTACGCGCCCATTGGGCATAACGGAATACGTGGGCTGCGGGGCGGCGGTGGGATGCGAGTCGAAGTTCGCGCCCACCACGTCGCTCCTGCTGGTGCAGTAACGGGCGTAGAGGACGCGTCCCACAACGTCGGCGCCCTTCTGCGCGAGGCGCAGCTTCACGCACTTCGTGAAGCCGCTGTCGAAGAGCTGGCACTGCGCCTCGAGAACGTTTCCGCCATCGAGGCGGTGCACATGGCACACGCTGCCTTCGCCCTGGCTCATCGCGCGCGATCCGTCGGCGCGCACGCGGCCAGCCCTGTTGAACCAGCAGCGCGAAGGGCGCAGCTCGGCGAGCGACGCGCCCTTGAACAGGAGAATGTCGTTCGTCTCGGCCATCACACGGCCGTCCTTCGTCGCGTCCCACACCACCTCACCGCCAAATGCGGCAAGCGCAACAGCGGAGAGAACCGCCGCAACCATGCACAAGGTTTTCGTCTTCGTCGTGTTCATTACATGTTCCCTTTCAGGCGTAGAACAGCGCTACAGCCGTGATACGAAATCGAATATGCTCTTGGGTTCGGCCATGCGCCCCGGGCCGCTCGTGCCGCACGCAAGCTCGCCCACGCCCGGCTCCACGAACGCCACGCCGCGCTCTTTGAGAAGCGCCATGTTGGCCTGCGTGGCGGGATTCTCGTACATGCCCGTGTTCATCGCGGGCGCCACAACGATCGGAACCTTCGTGGCAAGAAGCACAGAGGATAGCAGGTCGTCGGCAATCCCGTGCGCCATCTTCGCGATGATGTTGGCCGTTGCGGGCGCAACCACCATCACGTCGGCAAGTTCCGCGAGAGAGATGTGCCCGGGCTGCCACTCGTCCGACGCGCCGAAGAGCGCGCTCGGCACAGGGTTGCGGCTTAGCGTGCGGAACGTGAGCGGCGTCACGAACTCGGCCGCGTGCGCCGTCATCACCACGTGCACGCTGTCGCCGTTCTTCACGAACTGGCGCACCAGCTAGCACGCCTTGTACGCCGCAATGCTGCCGGTAACGCCTATGACTATCGTTCTCATGTGGAAAATAATACCATATTCCCGCCTCCGAATGCAAGGCGGGATGTTTGAGAGATTGAAAGTTTCGGGTTTTCGAGATTTAGGGGTTTAGGGGTTTCTGGGTGAGGACAACATGGTTATTGTTCACAAATGGCAATTGACACAAATGTT
>JAFUDL010000501.1 GCA_017459225.1 Kiritimatiellia bacterium | reverse complement strand
TTCGACGGATACACCGTAAATACGGACCGGGGCTATCTATTCCGTGACCCTGAACCAGTGTACGAGACGACGGACTACCGCGTGCGGGCGTATAACCCCTTCAATGGCGCATCCCCCTGGTTCACCATCGGCACGTTCACGCCCGAGAACGTCACGCAGGGCACGTGGATCGGCCCCACGGGATCGTGGAGCAACGACAACTCTCCCGCGACCAACGGCGAAAAGGCGTACGACGGCGATACGGCGACGTTCGTCGACCTGCCGGGCACCAAAAACAAAGGCGGCTGGACAGGTCTTGATCTAGGTGCACCGGTTCTGGTCAAAGGCGCGCGCGCAGTCGCACGCGTTGGATGGACCAGCCGCCTGAACGGGTCGATGGTCCAGGTTGCAACCGAGTTGATGCCTGATCCCTCCGGAAAATCCCAATATGAGTTTGTGGATCCCGTGACTGTGGGCACTTTCACTGACACCACCGAGAAGAGCGTGGCGGAGATCGTCTTCGACGAGCCGGTGCTGGCGCGGTATGTCCGCATCAAGGCGCCGGACGACGTAACCTTCAACACGGCGGAGTTCGAGGTCGATCTCACGCCAGTGCCGCAATTCGCGCCAGTAATTACCGTCGCCATGTCGGACCTCGAGAACGAGTATGCCGTGGTGAGCTGGAATCATCTCGACGCAAACATGTACCGGGGAACTTCCACCGTCGTCTTCCGTGCGAACGGACCGCAGGGACCTTGGACGGAACTTGCAAGCCTGGATGTGGACACATCGTCATACACGGACGACACGCTGGTGGTCGGCCCGCGCTACTACTACGGCGTGGCGTTCCGCCGCACGATCGACGGCGTCGATCACACAGGCCCGATGAGCGTGCGCGCGTATCGGCGCGGACGTCGGCTGGAGCGCAATCCTGCGGACGAAACCACGCTGCTCTCCGGCATCACTGCGTTCTCGAACGGTACGGTCTGGAACAACAGCGGAAACGACGCGTCGAAGCTGTTCGACGGCGACGCCACCACCTACGCCGACATGAACGAGAACGACGTCTTCATCGGCCTTGACATGGGAACGCCGGTCGGCTTCACGGCCGTAGCCGCTCTTCCCCGCGCCGGCTACACCTTCCGTCTGAACGCCACGGTCGTCTACGGTTCCAACGATTATCCGTCCTGGGACAATGCCGCGCCGATATCGGAGGCCCTCGTATGCACTTCCGACGAGGACTGGTGCATCGCCGCCACCACCTCCGATGCGGAATGCCGGTATCTGGTGCTGGGCAAGCCTGAGAAGGCAAACTTCAACTGCAACGTCGCCGAACTGCAGTTCTACGGATGGACGAGCGCGGAAGCGATGTCCGTACTGACGGCGCCCACTCATGTGACGCTGACGAAGGGCAACAGGGCGATCGCCATTGCATGGGAGGCATGTGGGCAGGCAGAGTCATATACGATACGCCGCAAAATGGACGACGAGGCGTGGGAGACCATCGCCACCGACATCACAGACACCTCCTACACCGACGCGAACATACCTTTCAACGGCATACGCTACACCTATCAGGTCGTCGCGGTTGGCACCGACGCCACGGCCAATTCGGACGAATTTTCCATCCTCCCCTACACCACCGGTGACGGAACCGGCCTCTGGGGCGTCTATACGAAGAACTTCACCCATGGGTACGATCCAGCGGAGGAGGTGGTACTGGAACGCATAGATCCGACAATTGATTTCGACTGGGGCGCGAATGCGCCGAGCGAAGCTGTCGGCGCCGATCACTTCCGCATCACCTGGACTGGCCTGATCATCATCCCCTTCGACGGGAAATACTCATTCCGCATCAACCACGACGACGGCGCGCGGCTGATGATCGACGATGCCATCGTGATGAACAACTGGAGCGTTGGCGACGTGTTCGAAAGCCGTGCAAGCGTCACGCTGACTGCGGGCGTGCATCCGATCCGCATCGACGCGCAGGAGCAGGTAGGCGATGCGAGATGCCAGCTCTTCTGGGGCGGCTGCATCGACGAAGAGATCGTGCCCGCATCGCAGCTGATTCCTGACAAGGTGGCCGTAGACACAGTGCCGAAGCCTTGGCTGGGCACGCGAACCTTCGGCGGGCAGCATCTGGGGCTTACGATCTTCAACGCCGACGGCAGCATCACGATCAGTTCCGGCGGCCACGACACATGGGGCGACAATGAGGGATTCCGCTATCTCTGGCAGAAGGTCAAAGGCGACTTCAACTGCTCGATGAAGATCGACTTCACGCGCGTCCCTCCGCAATCGGAAGGCGCTCGCGGCGCCATCATGCTCCGCAATGCGCTCTCGCAGGGTGAACCGATGTTCCTGGCGCTTGCGGACGCGCTCCGCCGCTGGAACGTGAAGATGCGCGCCGGCTCGGCGGCAGAGGGCGCCGCCATCCAGGACTCCTACGAATGGGACGAGTCCGCCGCGGACATCTGCTGGATGCAGATCACCCGCAGGCGCTCGACATTCGTCGTGTCCGTCAAAACCGACGAGGCGGGAAAATGGCGCGAACTCTACGTTTACGAAGACGCCGGCAAGGTCTTCGACAAAGAGCTCTTCATCGGTCCTGCTTCCTGTTCTGGATCCGAACGCATCCTC
>JAFUDL010000500.1 GCA_017459225.1 Kiritimatiellia bacterium | reverse complement strand
TGGATTTGCAAAACTAAACGCAACTCCCCCCTAGGGGGGAGTGGGAGGAACTACAATGCCTAATCGCACATTCTCCCCGGCATTCCCCCTGTCTGCAAAGGTAAACGCTTTGGACGCTTGCGTTCACTCTTGCAAACGGCAAAAAAAATTCCATTTTCCCATATTGCCAAGTTTCTAAAAAAGTGTTATTATTTGTCTGGTAATTTTGCCAGGGTAGTCCTTTTGAGCGACAACAACAAAGAGAGGAACGATGAAAACTGCAAGATTGCGTGGTGTTGTAAGGGGGATAGGGGGGAGTATAGCGTTGTTTGCCGCGCTCTCCTGCGCAAGGTCCGCCGAGGCGGTCCTGCCGCATATATCCCAGAACATCTCCATGGTGGCCGGCTGGAACGCCGTCTATGTGGAAGTGGCGCCGGAGCAGACGGCGGACGAAATCTTCACCAGCTGGCCAGTGGACAACGTGGGACTCTACGACCCCGCCTCGTTTCTCGCGACGCGCCAGTTTTCGGCGGACTGGACATCGCAGGGTCTGCCGCGCGAGAATATGGTTGCGTGGTACCGCGACGCTCCCGAGGCATCGACGCTCAAGAGCATTCCGGCGGGATCCGTGATCGTGGTGTTCTGCAAGCAGGATAGCTTCGTCACGACTCTTCGAGGCGTACCCGCCCCGCCGCGCATAACGTGGCACGCCACCGGCCCGGACACCGTTCACAACTTCATAGGCTTCTCAGTGTCGCAGAAGACGGAGATCGCCGCCTATCTCGAGGGGTCGCCGTGTGAGAACGTGGAGAGCGCGAGCTACTACCGCGTCGGCGGCGACCAGTCCGGCGAGGTGCCCGATACGCGTGCGATACGCACATTCGACAAGTACATCTACGATGGTAGCGTGCTGCTCATGCCGTCCGACAAGATCAGCGACTGGTCCGGCGTGTTGAACGTCTCGCCGCTGAACGGCATCAACTTCGGCCAGGACTCCAGCATGGGCAAACTCTCCGTCCGGAACGACGGCAAGGTGGCGCGCACGGTCCGCGTGGAGTTCGCGCAGCCGATCAACCACGACGAACTTTTCAAGGCGCCCACGCTTCCGTCCTTCTTCCACGTGCTCGACTTGGACACGGTGGTCACGAACACCTTCTGGGAGCCGGTCGAGCTGTACGGCAAGGCCTTCTACAAGACGCTCGCGCCCGGTGAGACGTGGAACCTCGGCTTCGGCCTTGACCGGACGGGACTTCAGAAGAACGAGCTGCGCAAGGGTCTCTCGTTCGGCGCGATCCTCAAGGTGAGCGAGGATAGCGCAGCGCACGCGAAGGCCGTGGTTCCGATCTACGGCGAGACGTCTGGAAGCACCACGACCGCGTGGCCGAACGGGCTCTGGATCGCCGACGTGGAGCTTGACTCCATCCGCATGGTGGAGCTGAGACGAGTCGTGGTGACGAATGTGGTGCAGGGCGTGCAGGTGGTCAGGACCAACGCGCTTGAGACGGCGCTCAGCGAGAAGTCGCCCACGGGCGGGAAGTTCAGGCTGCGCCTTCCCATCCACCGCGACAGAGAGGGAAGGACGCGCCTTCTGCAGCGTGTCGTTTCTGCGGGATCGACGTCGGAGAACGGCACGTTCAACTACAAGCTCTACGTTGGCGCAGCCAAGCCGCCCGACACGGACACCACCATCATGCGCATATCAGCCGTCTGCCTGCCCACGGAGCTGCCCGTCGTCGAGGCGTCGGAGGGCAACCTATGGGAGCCGCCCGCCGACAATACGAGCGAGAAGGGGGCGATGAAGTTTGAATTCACGGTGGCGGCCAACGGGGCTACTAGCCTTCTCAGGCATCCGTACCATCCCCAGCACGATGGCCTCAGGTGGGACTTCAAGACGCCCGCGCCCGACGGCGACGACGTCTATAACTACAAGTACGACGTGAAGCCCGAGACATTCTCGGTGAAGAGCGAAATCAAGCTCAAGATCGACTACGGAGAGGGGACGCGGCTGTGGAATCCCGAAGAGTCGTACTCCGGCACGTGCGAGTGGTCCATATCGGGGCTTCGCCACGACGGAAACGTGGTCGTGAGCGGGCCTATGACGATCAGGCGCGTCTCGTCCGTTTCTCAGCTTACGCTCAAGTGAACTTAAAGAGAACACAAAGAACTTCAAAGAAAGGCAGACTGACATGAAAAAGATGATGGCTCTTGTTGCAGCGCTCTCCGTAGCGTGCACGCTTATGGCCGCCTCGGCCCAATTCCCCTACCAGGCCGTTCTGAAGGATGTGAGCGGTAAGGCGATGACCGGCAACAAGCAGGTTGACATACGCCTCTACCGTACCGACTCTGACAACGATCCGCTTTGGGGTCACACTTACTCGGTGCTGCTCGACACGAACGGACTGTTCAATGTCGAGGTGTCTGACGCCAAGGGGACGGCGATCTCGGGCCTCGGTGACAAGAAGCTTGATACGGCCTTGACAAACGAGACAATCTACATTGGCCTCAGGGTGGGAACTACTTCGGGCGAGATTCGGCCTCGCCAGAAGCTGCTGTCCGTGCCGTTCGCGGCGGTAGCCGACAACGTCTCCAATGCGAGCGGCAACTTCACCGTCACCGGCACGCTGCAGGCAAAGACGGCCACCGTCACGCAGGCCCTCACTGCGAATTCGGTGACTGTGACCGGCGCGGCCAGCGCGGGATCGGTCACTACCACTGGAAATGCCACCGTCAGCGGCAACCTTACCGTCTCGGGAACGTTGTCCGGCTTCGGAATTGCGCCGGTGGGAAGCATCATAATGTGGAGTGGTTCGGTGGCCAACATCCCCAACGGATGGGTGCTCTGCAACGGTCAGAACGGCACGCCCAACTTGCTCAACCGCTTCATTGTCGGTGCCGGCGGCAACTATTCTGTCGGCCAGATTGGCGGTGCTGACGCGGTCACGCTCACCGTCCAGCAGATGCCTTCCCACAATCATGCATACAAGTTCACGGGTGCGGACACCAGCGGCTCTTACAAGCATGACAACTTCTTCTACAACCAGCATGGCAAGTACAGCGATCTGACGAATACGAAGTACACTGAATACTCCGGCGGGGGGCAGGCGCACGAAAACCGGCCGCCCTTCTACGCGCTCTGCTTCATCATGAGAAAGCAGTAAGGGAGGGAGTGCCCATGAAGACGAGATTTCTTGAATTGGCCACGGCGCTTCTGCTGCTTGCGCCTGCCATTGGAACACGGGCGGACACTTCGTTCGCCTATCAGGGGCGGCTCCTGAACGAAAAGGGACAGATGCTTGGTGAGAATCAGCGGCACCATTCCATAAAGTTCAGCATCTACGACCTAGCCTCGGGAGGCGAACCGTTGTGGAACTGCACGCGGGATGTTTACCTCTCTAGCGATGGTCAGTTTTCAGTTGAGCTTTCAGGGAACTCGGTCTCAGGTGGCACTTTGGGTGCGTTGTTTGCCGCAAATGTCGACAAGACGCTCTACATTGGCCTTACCGTCGGTGACGGGGCGGAGATTGCTCCCCGCCAGAAGATTATGACAGTCCCCAAGGCCGTATGGGCGGCAGACTGCATGGCGGCGAAGGGGAACCTTTCGGTCTCCAATGCGGTGCGCGCCAAAGCCTTCATCGGCAAACAGGCTGTGTCGGTCGGCTCTCTTTCAACGTCCGGGCAGCTTAAGTGTGGCGCGTTGGCCGTTGGCGCAATGGAGGTGAAGAACAATAAAAATCTCACCGTTGACGGCGTCGTGTCGGGAAAAGGCGTTATTCCCGTAGGCGGCATCGTCATCTGGAACGGCGCGGCGAACCAGATTCCTCTGGGGTGGGCGGTATGCAATGGACAGAACGGCACGCCGGACCTGCGCAACCTCTTCGTTGTCGCCGCGGGAGACAATTACCTGCCTGGAGCGAAAGGCGGTGCCGACGCGGTCACGCTCACCGTCCAGCAGATGCCTTCCCACAATCATGCATACAAGTTCACGGGTGCCGACGTCGACCAGTCCTGGGATTCGGACAACTACTTCTACTGTCAGCACAACCAGTACTCTAACAACGCAAACACCAAGTACACCGAATACTCGTGCGATGGGCAGGCGCACGAAAACCGTCCGCCTTTCTATGCGCTATGTTACATTATGAGGGTAAGATGATGAAAAGCAAAATTCTTCTTTCTGCAGCGGCGCTCGTCCTGCCGTTCGCTACGGCGTTTGGAGCGGCCGCCCGCTTTTCCCTCGGCCTTCCCAGCGCGCCTGAGATTCGCGACACGGCTACTGCGTCGCAGAACGCGTGGCTGCAGGCCAACACCGCTTATACCGCGATGTGCCTTGTGGCGCCCATCGGCGGCACGACTGATCAGGCCGTTTCTGCACAGACAGTTGCCGGCGCGCCGCAAGTGAAGCTGACCGCAGTCGAGTCGGGCTTCCCTTTGGAGCGCACTAAGCCGGAATACTATCTTGGCGACAAGATCGATCCGCCTGGCGGCGTTGACTGGTCGGCCACGTATGCGCACTTCCAGAGCCTTAGCGAGGATAAACGCCAGGGATTTCTTTTCGATCCTATTGGCGAGGCCGTCTATGTGACCGCCGGCGGAACGCTTTCGTTCACATGGAAGCTGACAGGCGGAAGCGACCTCATGATGACCTACATCACGGCCTCGTCGTGCATGGGGCGCCCGCGTCGCATCTACTGGACGGATCAGCCCTACAACGGACCGGGCGTTGACCTCTCGGGCAAGTTCGTGAAGTTCTTCGGCGACGACAAGATACTCAAGCCGACCTTCGGCGAGTCCATCATCTCGGCGGGCGGCGTGGAGCAGACGATCACGAACCGCGTCATATCTGGCCTCTATCTCGACAAGTCCTCAAACATTCTCTTTGCCTACGGCGAGCTTCAGGGCCAGGTGGTGATGGCATACTACGACACCGGAACCTACGAGCATCTTCTGCATGTCCAGACCATTGAAGTCTGCCGTCCTGACGTGAACGTGCTGCCGGGCGAGATCGGGCGAGCGCTAAAGCCCGACGGCCGCGGCTACGACACGTCTGGGCTGCGCGCCCGTCCAACCAAGGTTAATCCCACCGACAACCGCGGCGAATACCTCTACCAGCATCAGGGCCACTACTCATACAGCCCCAAGAACGGCGAAGTCTATCCGCTTAGACCCACCATGGACTGCCGCCAGAAGGCGGAGATCTATTGGATGGAGACCGACGAGATGGAGGTGCAGTGGCCGTTCGAGGTTGACCACTACGAATGCGACTGGCCCAAGGACGCGACGCTGTTCGTGCGCGGCGACGTAGCGGGCGACTACGGCCGGCCAATCTACGTCCCCACGGACTACACGCCGACGCTGATGTCCTTCCAGGAACCGGAGGGCCATGCGCTCGCGCCTGAAGCCGACGGCACGTTCAAGGCCGTCGGCGAGGGCTATTCGCTCTTGAGGCTCACTACGGACGACGACATCTGGTTTCTGCCGATCCACTCGGTGCTGCGTACCAACACAAACTATTTCACCCTCGCGTCGGCGGACATCGCCGTGGGCACGGAGCTGCGCCTTCGTGAAGGTGCGCTTGCGGGAACGGCACCAGGATTCTCGCCTGCCTGCGACCCTGCCAGCCCCGGTTCGATATACGAGGACAACAGCGCGCGCATCTGGAACCCTAGCCTCTATCTGCCTGCAAAGCCGGAAACGCAGGATGCCGGCAC
>JAFUDL010000499.1 GCA_017459225.1 Kiritimatiellia bacterium | reverse complement strand
TTTCTTCAAGCCAACAACTGAGGCTTGATTTCTGCGCCGGTTTATGGTTTACTTTTCCCCTGCCATGGATACGCCCTGCAAACCAGGAACATTCGAAGTTCTTTCTACGGACGCGCGCTCACGCGCGCGCAGGGGTGTATTGTACACTGCGCACGGCCCCGTCGAGACGCCTGTCTTCATGCCCGTGGGCACGCAAGCTACGGTGAAGGCCCTCGAGCCGCGCGACCTAGTGGAGAACGGAGCCAGCATCATCCTCGCCAACACGTACCATCTGAATCTGCGCCCGGGCATGGACGTGATATCCAACGCCAGCGGACTCCACTCGTTCATGAACTGGAGCGGCCCGATACTCACCGACTCAGGCGGCTTCCAGGTGTTCTCCCTCGCGAAGATGCGCAAGCTCACTGAGGACGGCTGCTGGTTCAACTCGCACATCGACGGGCGACGCATCTTCCTTGGTCCACGCGAGTCGATGGAGATTCAGCGCATCCTCGCAAGCGACATCGCGATGGTGTTCGACGAGTGCCTCCCATGGCCATGCGAACGCGCGCGCGCCGAGAAGAGCGTGGCGATCACGATCGACTGGGCGAAGATGTCGCTCGAGGCCCCACACGCGCCTGGCCAGATCGTGTTCGGAATCGTGCAGGGCGGAGTGTACGACGATCTCCGCCGCCGCTGCGCCGAGGCGCTCGTGGCGATGGACTTCCCAGGCTACGCCATCGGCGGCGTCTCGGTGGGCGAACCCGAGGAGGCCATGTATCAGGCCGTCGAGGCGTCGGTTCCGTTTCTGCCGGAGGCGAAGCCCCGCTACGTGATGGGACTTGGCGTGATGACACAGATGGCGGAATGCGTGGCGCGCGGCGTGGACATGTTCGACTGCGTGATCCCCACGCGTGTCGCCCGCCACGGAACGGCCCTCACCCGCCGCGGCAACGTGGCCATCAAGGCCGCCAAGTGGGAGAAGGACCTCTCCCCCGTCGAGGAGGGATGCTCCTGCTACTGCTGCCGCAACTTCACCCGCAGCTACGTGCGCCATCTTCTCCACGCAGGCGAAATCCTCGGCGTGCGCCTGCTCACAATACACAACGTGCACCGGCTATGCGAATTCATGCGCGAGATGCGCGAGGCGATCTCCAGAGGGGACTTCGACGAATGGCGCCGCCAGCTGCACGCCGACCAAACGCCCCAGCCCGCTTAAATCAAAAGCATTTCAACCATAAACTAGAAACCAGAAACTAGAAACCAGAAACCAGAAACTAGAAACCAGAAACAAAGGAACCTACAATGAACGTTCTCTTCGCTCAGGCCGCACAGCCGGCCACCCCTGCGACTCCATCAGCAGCGCCCGCGCCAGCTCCCGCGCCTGCAACGGCACCTGCCGCCACTGCCGTCACGGCCGCTCCTGCAGGCGCCGAGACCGCCGCGGCGACCGCAGCCACCGAAGTGCAGCCCGCCGGCACCACTGCGCCGAAACCCGCGCCGCAGGGCAGCGGCTTCGGCATGATGATACCCATGGTGATTCTTTTCGCGCTCTTCTACTTCATGATGATCAAGCCTCAGCAGCGCAAGGAGAAGGAGCGCCGCAAGATGATCGAAGAGCTGCGTGCCGGCGCCAAGGTGTCGTTCGCGGGCGGTCTCATCGGCACAATCGTCGAGGCGAAGGAGAAGACCTTCAACATTGAGATTGCCGACAACGTGGTGGTTGAGGTGGCACGCGCCGCCGTTATCGCCGTCGTCTCGGAAGCGCCTGCAGCAAAGTAACCGCCGCCATGAGCTACACACGAGGAAAATTCGGGGTTGAATACCACCCCGTAGAGACGGAGACGCACCGCCTTCGCGGTCTCGTCTTCGTCGTCCTCGTGCTTGTGGCCGTGGCGTTCGTGTGGTACAAGATCTCGTCGCACAAGCCGTCGGTCGACACCCCTGTCGAAGATCCTGTCACTCCCGCCACGGTGATCGGGGCCACTGGTCCGACTATCTCCGCCGTCACCAATGCGCCCGTTCTGCTGCCGCCGCCCAAGCCCACGCCCACCGTCGCGCCCGAGGTGCGGCCGCTGGTGAAGCAGCTTCTCGACACGGAATCCTCCCGTCCCCAGCAGGAGCAGGTGCTGATTCGCCGCTATGCGGAGGCCGAACGCCAGGAGAATCTCCGCAACAGCATGGACGCCATAAAGAAGCTGTACAACCGCCCTTCGATGGCCGATCTGCGCGACCCTCTCATGCGCCGCCTGGGAGACTTGAACCGGCAGATGCTGTTCTCCGGCAATCTCACTCCATGGACCCGGCGCATTACCGTGCGCCGCGGCGACAGCCGTGACCGCATCGCCCGCGAGAACCGCACCACGCCCGCCGCCGTGGCGAAGCTGAACCCACTCGTCAAATGGGAGAAGCTCCGCCCAGGCGACACTGTCACCGTGTTCAAGTTTCTCAGTCCGATCCTCGTTGTGCACAAACAGCTGGGATACGCCGACCTTTCGCTCCTCAACGGCGAATTCTTCCGCCGCTACTACCTCACCACATCGAAGTCCGCCAAGTGCGAAGTGTATCCCATCTCGCCCGAGGCGGGTCAAGGCGTCAGTGCACGCTTCCGCCAGCTCGGCATCCGCCTCGCCCCAACGGACCGCGCCGAACTGGAGATGTTCCTCTCCTCCGGCGCGCGCATCACCGTCACGGAGCAGTGACGCGTTCCGCGCCCTTGAACTTGAGGCGCGCAAATACATCATCGCAGATGTGGTCGCGCACGCGCGCCGCCCATTCCTCCGCCGACACGCCCTTCGGACGAAACGCCGCATGCCACACCGGATCTGCCAGCGCATATACGCTCACCTGCGCCCATATCGTGGAGACCCACAGCGAAATCTCCTGCCGATCTTCCGTCGCCATCGCCACCAGACGTTCTAGCGCATGGGCAACGGGATCGCCGAAGTCTCGCTTGAACTCGTCGTGGAACTTCGTGGGGTGCGTCACCTCGTGACGAAAGAGCGCGGCGCAGCGGCGCTGGGGAACGGCGCGCGGCAGCGTCATGAACAACATGTCCTCCACCCATTCCCTCACGGCGGCGCGCCATGCCTCCTCGGAATCCACGTTCGCGTCCAGATTCGCTAAAGGCGCGCCGAGGTCTCCGAACAGGCGCTTCGCCACAATTTTGTACAGATTCTCCTTCGTGCCGTAGTAGCGGTTCACAAGCGCATTGTTCGCGCCTGCTCGCGCACAGATGGCGCGCGTGGACGCAGCCGCAAAGCCGCGCTCCGCGAACTCCTCCTCCGCGGCCACGAGAATCGCCTCGCGCGTGCGCACGCCGTCGCATCTCTCTTTTCTCTTGCCCTTCATCTATGCGTCCCCTTCCGTCTACTTCGCCAGTTTGAGCCACACGCGAAGTATCTCGCTCGCGCTCCACGCCTGCGCGCGGCAGCCCTTCTGCGCGTGCGGAGCATCACCGTCCGCAATTTCCGAGACATGGCACACGCAGCCGGCGTTGATGTTCTCCACGCACGAGGCGAGCAGCGAAAGAGCGGTCTCCTTCGAGGCAAGGCCCGTCTTCGCGAGAGCCTCCACGTAAAACGGGAAAGGCCACGCCCACACAGTGCCGTTGTGGTATGCGGGCTTGCGGCTTGAATCCTCGTCTCCCGCATAGATTCCGCGGTAGCGGTTGTCGTCCGCCGCAAGCGATCTCACGCCGCCCGGCACCACAAGACGCGAACAGGCGCGCACCGCGGAGCGGGCGAGCTCGGCGTTCGGAAGCACGTCGAGCGTCACTGCCAGCAGCTGGTTCGGGCGAACGCCCCAGTCGGGCGCAGCCTTGGAGGCTGGCTCGCCGTTCGGCGCGTCAAGGCAGTCCGCAAGGCCATCGCGTCCGTCACACGAGAAATACTTCGCGATGGACGCCGCCGCCTTGTCGGCAAGCGCGTTCCACCTATCGCCGCCAAGATAGCGCAGCGCCGCTATCCACAGCGCCTGTATCTCGATAGGATAGCCCATGCGCGGCGTGCAGGCTGGGTAGTTGGTGTCCATCCAGGTGAAGTGCGAAGGACTCCACACGAGACCGCTCTCTCCGTCCACGCGAATGCCGTTCGGCGTGCCCTTCAAGTAGTTCTCCACTATCGATTCGGCGACCGGACGAAACTTCGCGGCCGCCCTTCCAAGCACCGCAAGCGTGCGTATGAACCAGAGCGGCGCGTCAACCGTGTCGCGGTTGCCCGCAGTCTCTCCGTAGATGATGTTCGGCAGAGTGCCGTTCTCCTCAAAGCGCGCGAACGCCTCCACGATCTGCAGCGCCTCCTTGCGGAATCCGGCGGGAATCGCTCCCTGCAGAAAAATGAACGTGTCGCGTCCCCAGTCGAGGAACCACGGGTAGCCGGCTATGACGGTCTTCACGTCGTCGCGGCGTACGATGAAGAGATTCAGCGCCTCGCGCAACGCGTCCGGCACGCTCATTGATGGCATAGCGTCCCGTTGGGTGTCGGGACCTGACTTAGCCGCTGAGACGAGCGGAAGGAGTCCAGACGCGTCGGCCGGCACGTATTCCGCCGTGAGCGACGCCTCGTCTTCCACCACAAAGTCACATGATATCCATCCCGGGGAAAAGAGATCACCGCAGCCGTCCTGGCCGCGTTCCGCCTCCTCCGCATGCGACACGCAGTATGTCCACTGCTCGTCGTGGTGGAACACGCCTCCCCTCACGCCGAACGACATGCGCCCGCCATCGTATGGCGCGAAATCGAATCCCGCACCACCGTCCCACGCTCGCACCGCGCGCGCGAAGGCTGTCTCCACCGCGCCCTGCGCCTTCGTGGTGGCGTGGAAGCTGCGCCACTCGACGTCTGGACGAAGCACCAGGCGCACCGCCGCGTCAAGGTCTGCATCGCCCGACGAGAGGCGCCGCACAACAAGCCTCGCTCCGCCTCGTTCACCGTGCCCAAGCGAAAGCACAAACTCGAACCTCACCAGGCGCCCCATGCCGCACGGCACGGCGAAGATCCACTTCGCAGCGCGTCCTGCGGGATCTGCGCGGAACGATTCTATGCAGTCGCAGTTGACCTCGCGGGAATAGCCCTCGTGCTGAAGCCAGGCGCGGCATCGCGTCCAGAGAGCGATGCGGTCTGCAGGCACGCGCGCGTTCGGGTTCGCGGCGAATAGCGCGTCGTACTGCGAGCGCACCTCGCCCCAGGCGAGCTTCACGCGGCTCGCCGCGCCAGCGCCGTCGGAAAGCACCGTCTCGAAAAGTCCGCCGGCGCCGGGATGCGCCAGATTGCGGCGTGTCTCGTCGCCGGAATACTCGATCTTCACGCGCGCCGCGTCGGGCGAAGGCAGCAGCATAATGCGCGACGAGGCGCGCTCAACGCCGCCAGGCGCGTACACCACGATGTCCAGATCGCGCGCGTCCGCGCGAGTGCCATCGCCGGAATAGGACGGCATCGCGAGAACGGCGGCATTCTCCTTGCTGCGCGCCACGGCAATGGTGCGCTCGCCGTCTCTCACTCTCACACGAAACGGATGTGGCGCCGTCACACGAAGCGAGCAGCCCGCCGGCACGCATATCTCGCGACGGATGTCGACCGGGTATGAGAAGTCAACAGAAGGCACGGCGGAGATAGTTGGGGCAATGGGAACTGCGGGGACGGTGGGGACCGCATGCATTGAAAGAACACGCACCTCGCCCGGGGCCAGCCAAAGGCCGTCAACCACATGCACGCGGCGCGAAAGGAAAAGATCGAAGGTGTCGCATTCGCGCGGGAATGCGGCGTCGTCCCAGTGCGCCGACACGCCTTGCGCGCAGTCGAGGTTTGCGAGGATGAGAGTTGCGCCTCGCACGATTGCGAGAAAGTTGCCGTCGCCGCGTTCAACTAGAGAGATGGGGCCGTTGCCTGAAAAATCGGGATGGCGCGAGACGAGCGCGTTGAGCTGCGCGATGAAGTCCACCATGTTGCGCTGTGCGCCCCAGTTGAGATCGTTCTTGCCATGGACGTCGATCTTCTCGGTGGCGAACCACTCCACGCCGTTGGCAATGCCCCATGCGCCCTGGTGGCTCAGGAGCGCGGCAAGGGCCACGCGAAGCCGGGCCCACGTTTCGCCGCCCTTGGCAAGGCGGTCATTGTCGTGTGTTTCGGCGAAGTGGACGAGCGTGCCGCCGCTGCGGGCGCGGTCGATGGCGCCGGGGAGGTACCATTCAAAGGCCGCGCGGTCGTAGGTCTGGAATATCTCCGAGTAGGCCCAGTCGAGATCCGACTCGCGCAGAAGCCGGTCGGTAGTCTCGAGCTTGCCGCCAAGACCTTCTAGCATGAAGACAGTGTCGGGGTATTCCTCGCGCACGCGGGCCACGATGTAGGTCCAGGTCTCGGCGGGAATCATGTAGCCGGCATCGCAGCGGAAACCGTCCACGCCGTTGCGCGCCCAGAAGAGAAACACCTCGGCCATGTAGGAGCGGAGACCGGGATGGGAGTAGTCGAGCTCCACAAGGTCGGCCCATGTGACGCCCCATGCACCGGGGGAGATGAAGGTGCCGTCGGGGGCGCGGTGGAACCAGTCGGGATGGTGCGTCTGGAGGGCGGATGCCCAGCCGGTGTGGTTGGCGGGGAGATCCACGAAGAGGCGGCCGCCCTTGGCGTGGACGGCGTCCACCAGCTCGCGGAACTGGTCTAGCGGAGTGGTGCGCGTATCGAATTCAGCCATCGCGGGATCTACGCTGAAGAAGTCGGTGGCGGCGAACGGACAGCCGTACTCGCCCATCACTGCGTAAGTTGTGGGAACGGGGAAGACGGGGAGGGTCTGGACAATCCTGAAGCCCATGCGGTCCATGATCAGGTCCAGCCTGCGCGCGACTTCGCGGAACGAACCGAACTGGCGCGGGAAGACGGTGTATATCGAGTTGCCCGAGCGCGTCTCGGCGGGTTCCACCTTCACGTGGAAGTTGGCGCCTTCCGGCCATTCTCCAGGCGCGCCCTTCGCGGCGGGGAAGAAGCAGCACTTGCCTGAGAACACGCCCACTTCCGAAAGCGGCACTGTGCACTTGAACACGCCTGGCTCGGTCTCGTCCATCGGACGGTCGTTCCAGGCGCGCGCAAGCGGCGTCTCGCCGCGGTCGTTGGCGGCGATTATCTCGCGGCGGCGCACCGATGCGGCGCCGAAGTTGCTGCGCAGCACGGCGCGGCCCTTGCGCGGCGCGTCGAGCTTGAGCGTCACTTCGAGCTCATCCCCCTGCCACCGCAGGAGATAGGATTCTGTTGACGGTATCTGTTTCACTTTCCAACACCTACCTGTAGCGATAAGCCACATTTCCACCGGCGACCGACATGCCAGGTTCGTTCACCAACTTCACAATGACAATAAACTCGGGATACTTCTTGGTGACGGTCTTCTTGCCGCTCTTTACCTTCACGGTCACCGGCGCGGCATAGATCAACACATCGCGCATATCGTCATGATATGCTAGTGGCGTTGAAAGCGACAATGCACGCCCGCTGCCCAGCTTCCCCGTCACCTTCACGACGCCGGCAGCATTCAACGTAAGCATCAGTTGCCCGCCGTCAGGTGCCGTCCAGGCATACTCGCCAACCCAATCGGCAATGAGCACAGACGCTCCTTCGTCCTTCCAGAAATTACGCTGCGCCTCAAACGTCATCGCATCTCCAAACGTCCCCGTTGCAATCGTCGCCCCCGGTAGGGTCACGCGTCCCGCGTGACCGTCCTCCTCGGGCATGTCGGTCGCCCCGCGACCGCCGTCCACCGCAATAACCAACGTCCACGGCTGCTTGTATGTCTTCTTGTTGGCCGTTCGCGTCGCCGTGCCGGACACGCGGAACTCGCCGTTCGTTGATACGCTCGCCGAAGAGAAGTTCGCCGCCGAAAGCGTCCACGTCCGACCGCCCTCGTAGATCTTCCCCGAAATCTTCCCTGCCGACGTCACGTTCAGCGTTACGCGCCCCACCGGCAGGGCGGTCGCCCCGCCGCCGCCGACCGTCACCGCTCCACTGAACGCACCAACCGCCGCCGTCGGCAGCGCTCTGATCTCAATCGCCACCGGCTCGCCGTCCTTCGTCGCCAGCTTCAACGTCTGCTTCTTCGTCGGCACGCCGCTCAACTTGCCGTTCTTCCACTTCAATCCAGCCGGAAGCGTCTTGTACGACTTCAGGTTGTCTAGCGGCGCGCCACTCTGCGAGAACGCGACGCCAACGTAGCCGATGATTGTGTCATACGGCGCAACCGTGAGCGTGGTGCGCATGATCTTCGTATCCGCACCGCTTCCGCTCACGAGGATAAGGTCGTATGCGCCGCTCAGCTTGGCACGTCCGGATAACGTGCCGGTCTCCTTGTTCCATTCCATGCCGTCGGGAACGCCGAACGCATCCCATCCCGCCGCGCCGACGATCACCGTCTCGCCGCCCGCGCCGACGTTGATTCCATATCCCGCGTCAGGACTCGTCCCCGGCTCCGGCACATACTTCACCACGTTCGTCACGGTGGTGTAGTGGAAGATTTCGTTTGTGACGGTTAAGTAGTGGAACACCTCGTTGGTGACGGTCGAGAAGACATAGTTTGTGACGGTGGAATAAACGTAGTTGGTGACTATGGAAGGTTCAACTGGTTTTAAGTTGCCGCTGTCGGGAATAATGTTCTCACGCGAAAATTCCTCGCCCAAATAAGCACCATATTTGCCATTGAACGAAAGTTTCCTAATTGTCGTTTCCCACGAATTGGAATACTGTGCAGGATAATAAAACTCTTCCGTGTGCCAAAGGATGTCTTTTACAATGCCAACTGCTACATCAAAATTTGTTATAGTATTGCCTGTCGAGAGAAGTGTAGACCGAGCTATGACAGGTACATTGCCATCCCAAATAACCATTTTAAAAGTGTTACACCCAAAGAAAATCCTTTCATCCATGTTGTATTGCGAAGGTTTTACGTTTGAAGAAAAATCCCAACGCAAATTACACTGCTTAAAAATGATTTCAGCAACATTCGTCATTCCCACGAAAGAAAATCCATTCAAATCCTCTACTATAAGTCTATCCACCTCCCCTTCCATAGTAGCAACCTGAGTTCCATATCGCGTACCAATCCCATCAAATACAAATCCTTCCGAAATAATAGCTCCCCTAGGCGGAATTGAAGCATTTTTCAGTACGAATCTCTCAGCAAAAGCCAATTTCTCATTCATTGAATTTTGAAACAAACTATATTCAATACCTTGATACTCATAAGTATCTGACCGACAAGCAATCGTCAATGCAAATACGGCCATTACGCTTTTAATCATCTTTTTCATCGTTCATTCCTTTTCTTATAGGACTGCTTTCTTTTGGTTTTCTTTGAAACGTCGGTCAAGTAGCAAAGTAATATTTACAACTTGATGCGTCACTGTTTCTGAAAACAGATCATGTTGCAAGTCTTGGAGAATGACAACTTTGAGTATATCAAAGGCTGTAGAATAGACTTGCTGTCTCAACTCGCGTATACGATTAGCAATGTCTGGCAAAAAGCCACATAACTCATTGATGATACTCTCGTCATCTCCAAGTTGACGCGCATCCAGACCAGACTGCATAGCCGTTAAACGTACTGCTGGCAACATAATTAACCTCATTCGACATTCATACATCTGATATGCCAAATCAGGAATAAACAATCGCATAGATTCAGCAGAAAGAGCCTCTGATGTGGTATTGAATGACATTGCTTCTCCAGGGTTTGGCACAACTTTCGCAAGCAATTCACGCAAATTGCTGTTTGTCACGGCATATTCCGATAATCCATCAACCTTGAGAAACGATAAAACGTTCAATGCACCAACATATCGATCCTGAGCTATAACAGCCTTCCACAACATAGCCGCTGCATCCGCTCTTTTTTGGAATAATAACTCATCACGCCGTAAGCTGGAATCGACAGCCTTGTTCCGCAAACTTTCTTCCTTCGTTATCTTCACCTCAAAATTACGTTTGCCACGCCATACCAAAAACGTACCTATCCAACTCGCGATGGCAGCAAGCGATGGAATCACCACTGTTGTCACAATATTACTCACACCAACACCCCTTCCATCACATGCCTCGGCGCGACGAAGCTGTACGCCGCCACAAACGCTTCGCGGAAGCAGAAACCTCTAGAATTCATACTATTCATTTCGCTTGTCCCTCAGTCCGTTTTTCACCAGAACCTTCTGCAAGAAAATAACCGCCGGTCTTCTTGCTGCCACGGCGCTCGATCTTTCCTGTCCGTTCAAGCTCGGAAAGATTCCGAGTCATCGTACGTTCTGAAACCCCTGTACGACAAACCAAGTCCTTGCGATTGACTCCAGGAATCTCGGCGATCAGATTCATGACTTTGTCTTTTAACGGGCCATTTAACGAGCCATTTAACGGGCCATTTAACGGGCCATTCACAGTGTCGCTGCCGACGCTTGCCCGTTCAATGTCATTGCCTCGTGCTCCCTTCCCAACTTCAGGCGAATAGCCGTCGTTGAGAGGGACCGTGACCGAGAATGCGTCTTCTTCGTCGATGATCGGATCGGCGCCGGAATAGAGGCGCGTATAGTGATAGAGATTTCGAGTGCCAGAGCCCAATTCGTCTGCGCGCCCTATCTCCTTGAAGAATGCGGCGATGATGGGGTTCTTCGAGACTGGGCGGACATTTTCCGGCGTGATGATTCCGTGCGCGGCGGCGCGATTCGCGTTGTCGGCGAACAACCTGTCGCGCTCAATTATCAGGCGGGCCGTCATTGAACTTGAGAACTCCCGATGCATGAGGCTATTGGCTATTACCTCGCGAAGGATCTTTCCGCGAACACTCACCCGCTGCACCCCTTCGAGGTAGAACTTGTCGTCAAGATGCTTCGCCCCAAACGCCATGAGCGCGTCAAATGCCTCGATCAGGTTTGTGCGCACGGTCTCGCGGTCGTCATAACGATTGACATTGACCTTGCGCATGATGGCGTCCGTACGGTAGGCCGGAAAAACATCTAGGATGACGTCGTCCTTACCGAACAGCAAAACACCTGCGGCGTTGAAACCCTCCTTGCCTGAAACAGGATCGCGGACATAGAGCTTCGCGCTCTTGAAGAAGGCTGCATCGCCAAGCTTCCGCCAGGGATGGTCGGGACGAAATGCCACCGCCATCTCCTTTGCCGGACGAATCAGGTCAAGTCTCATGTCGGACTTGCGGATGCCAGGATAAACGCGACGCTCAGTGTAGATTTCATGCTTGCGGATGAACATCTGCGCAATCGCCTCGGTTGAACGAACACGGACATCCGCCTCATGAAGCCTGTCATACACGGTCCCTTTGAACCGATGCACGTCCGCGCTTGGCGGCACCCGCACATGAACAATGTCCCGCCCTCCGACCTTAAACGTATCTGGCGACAGGTAGAACGGCGGATCCATCTGCTGCGGATCACTTGCGACATTCACAACATGCCGCATGATCGGCTCTACCTCGCCGTGCGGAACGCCAACTACTTCTCCATCATCGGTAACACCAAGAAACACATCGCCGCCGAAACGATTCAAGAAAGCGCAAATTGTCTCAAAGGTGTCTTTCTGGGCTCCATTCCCACCGCGCTTGAACTCGATGCAGACGTTCTCCCCGCTCTGCTGAAACTTATGGAAATCAGCCGCTCTCATGCCGGCGCACTCCTATGCGCGGGACTTGTTGCGGGCGGCGAGTTCGGCGCGGTAGGCGGCGAGGTCAACGTCAAGGCGGGCAACGCCGCTCTTCACGGCGGCCTCGGCAACGGCGTAGCTCACCACCTCGAAGAGGCGACGGTCGAAAGGCTTGGGGATGATGTAGCCCGTGCCGATCTCCAGCTTCTCGTTCGGATAGAGCGCCGCGACCTCGGGAGTAACGGGTTCGCGCGCAAGGGCGGCGAGCGCGTTCGCGGCGGCGACCTTCATCTCCTTGTTGATCGTCGTGGCGCGAACGTCGAGGGCGCCGCGGAAGAGGTAGGGGAAACCAAGCACGTTGTTGATCTGGTTCGGATAGTCGCTGCGACCGGTCACCATCACATACGGACGCCCACCCATCGCAGCGGCGACCTCCTCTGGACGTATCTCAGGGTCGGGATTCGCCATTGCGAATATGGCCGGGAACTCGCCCATCGTTTTCACGTCGTCGCCGGTGAGGACATTTGCCGCGGAGACGCCGATGAACACGTCGGCGCCAACAAGTGCCTCCTTGAGCGTCTTTGCGGACGTTGCGACGGCATGGCGGGCCTTGTAGGGATTGAGGTCCGTGCGGTCGACGCTGATGACGCCCTTCGAGTCGCACATCGTGACGTCAACAACGCCTGCGGCCTTGCACATCTCGCAGATGCGGATTCCAGCCGCGCCAGCGCCGTTCATCACGATCTTGAGATCCTTGAGCTCCTTGCCGGCGAGACGCGCGAAGTTCATCACGCCGGAGAGCGAGATCACGGCGGTGCCCCACTGGTCGTCGTGGAAGACTGGAATGTCAAGCGCGGCATCGAGGCGGTCTTCGATCTCGAAGCATGCGGGCGCAGCGATGTCCTCGAGGTTTATGCCGCCGTACATCGGGGCTATGGCCATGCATGCATCTATCACGCGCTGGGGATCGGTGCGGCCCTTGTCGGCGCCGCCCGCGCGGCAGTTGGCGAGAGGAACGGGCCAGCCATCAACGTCGCCAAACGCCTTGAAGAGCACGGCCTTGCCCTCCATCACGGGAATGGATGCGCTCGCGCCTAGATCGCCCAGGCCGAGAATCGCGGTGCCGTCAGTCACCACGGCAACGAGGTTGGGCTTCGCGGTGCATTCGTATATGCTTTCGGGGCGCGCGGCGATCTCCTTCACGGCGTGGGCCACGCCGGGCGTGTAGGCGAGGCACAGGTCGTCCGCGGTCTTGAGCGGACGCGGCAGGCGCAGCCCCACCTTGCCGCCCTTGTGGAATTCAAGCACTTCTTCTTTCGTCAGCATGCCATTAGATCCTTTCGGTTTAAAATCATTGACGTGCGCCTCACAGATCGCGCTCCTCGCAGCTCCAGAGCGACACCTTGACTCCTGCATCGGCAAAGACTCGCCTCGCCTGCTCAAGCCTTTCCGGCGACATCACGCACGCGATCACCACAGCGTCGGCCCGTAGCTCGCGGATCACGGCGGGGGCCTCCTCGAGTCCGCCGTGCACGCGCATGCCGCCCACATACAGTCCGCGCAGCGCCACATCGTCGTGAAGAAGGCCCACGATCCCGCGGCTGTTGTTCGAGGTGGATCTCACCAGCTCGCGGCGGAACATGCCGTACCTGAGCCCCGCGCCGTACACCACCACGCGGCTCGTACCGGCGTTGTCGGCAAGACGACTGTGGTCAAGATGGTAGAAGAGGTCGCGCATCACGGGGCGCACTAGGCGCAGCCCCACGAGCGCGAACGTGGAGAGCGCGAAGAAGAGCACAGTTGTCATTATCAGCTGGCTATGCGGATAGTGCAGCAGGATGATCGCCGCGCTTCCGCCTACCGCGCCGACAAAACACGCCGCCACTAGGCGCAGATGGTTGGAGATTTGAGCGCGTCCCCAGATGGTGGAATACGCCCGCAGCGCGACGAGGCAGAAGAACACGGGCACCACGCGCAGGGGAAGGGCCGTGTGGAGCGCGTAGGAGCTGATGTGGATGCCGCACGCAAGATGCACGAAAAGGAACGTGAAGACGAGCAGGAAGATGTCCATCGTGACGTAGAACGGCACCGCGACGAGGCGGCGGCGCGGACTCTTGAGGGTACGGTCGTGCGCAGTGGCGTTGAGAAGACGCCCCGCGTCCCACAGCTCCACGCGCCGCATGTCATGCACGACAACCGCAACTGCCACGACGAACGCCATCACGAAGAGGCCCGCCGCCCGGTCGCGCAGGGCGAGTCCGCCAAGGGCCACCGCCACCAGGAATCCTGCGAGGGCGTATAGCGCGCCGGCCGCCTTCTTCTGGGAAAGGTACTTCTTCAGGAGACGGTGGTGCAGATGGTCCGTATCGGCCTGCATGACATGCGAGTTGCCCTCCTCAACGCCGCCCTTCTCGCGCCGCAGCAGCGCGCGTATGGTGCGGCGCAAGATGGCGAGGGCGGTGTCGAAGATCGGCACGCCCATCGCCAACACCGGCACGCCCACGCTCACGAATAGCGAATCCACCGACTTCATCATCAGCGGCAGCGAGGCAAGCGTGAAGCCAAGGAACATCGATCCCGTGTCGCCTAGAAACACGCTCGCCGGGTTGAAATTGTACCTGAGGAATCCGAGGCATGCGCCCACGAAGGCCATGTAGACAAGGGTTGCCTGCGGGTAGCCTATGAAGAAGAGGGCACCGCCCATGCCAATGGCCGCGATCACCGCAAGCCCCGTGGCGAGTCCATCGAGACCGTCGATCAGATTGAAGGCGTTGATCGCGCCCACGATCCACAACACGGTGAGGATGCCGTCCGCCCACACTGGCAGCCAATCCTCGAACTTCAGCACGACGCCAAGGCTAACGTCGCACCAGATGAAGGCGCCAAGCGCCACCATCACCTGGCCGAGCAGCTTCACAACGGGCGGCAGGCCGAACTTGTCGTCCACAAGACCAACCACCACCAGCACGGACGCGAGAATGCACATGTGGAATACGGTCTCGTTAGGGAAAAGCGGCGAAAGACGCGCGCCTGTGGCGAGCGCATATCCCACCATTGCCAGGGAGAACGACAGGAATATCGCCACGCCGCCGCCGCGGGGAACGGGAGTCTTGTTGATGCGGCGTGCGGACGGAATGTCCACCATCCCCAGCTTCCTCGCAAGCTCCCGCACTAAAGGCGTGAGCAGAAGGCACAGCAGGAAGGACGCTATGAAAAGCCCCCACCAGGGCGCGGTGATCAAAAGAAAGTTTCCGGCGGCCTTGAAGAACGTGATCATGGCATTTCCTCCGTGATGTCGGCCAGGAAGCGCCCAAGCGCAAGTCGGTCTGCCGGGAAGTCAAGCGAGAAGCCGTGCGAGCTCTGCGGGTTTGAGGCGAGCACGGTCACCATCACCCAGCGGTCTATGCGGTTGAGAACGGAACGGTCCCACGTGTCGGATATGATTCTCCTGGCGTGCGACGAGGTGCGCAGACCATTCTGGTTGAAGAATGTGTACGAGAGCGTGACGGGACGCATTCCGGGACGCTCCAGGCGAATCGCCCGGAACGGACGCTTCGCCTCGCCTGCGGTTATGTTGCGCGGCGAACGCATGAGAAATCCCTGCGCGGGCATGCACAGCTCAGGACGATGTATCGAACTCTTCGACTGGCCTCCTATCACCGCGGAGACGAGGAATTGATGGCCGTGCGGTGAACGATATATGCGTTTGATGAGAACGGTGTCCGCCGGCAGTATGGTGCGCTCGCCAAGCGAGCATCCAGCAGTCTCGCCACCGCACTTAGGGCACTTCACCTCGCCTGCCGCGCCATCCAGCACGGAACACGGGAACATCGCCGAACACTGCTCGTTCTGGCAGTACGCCACTTCGTCCACAGTGTAGCCCTTGAGCTCCGCAGGCAACTCCACCGTCGGCGCCTCGGCGAGATGCGGCGTAGGGGTGGCGGCCTGGAAAACGAAGATCGGGCAGAGTATGGCCAACGCGATCCACGGCACGGCACGGCGGAACAAGGACGGTGCAGTCTCGCGTTCGACAGGTGGTTCAGGTGCGGACGCCTCTTCCGCGGCAACAGGCGGCTTGCTGCCCTCGCCGCCCTTCTTCGCGCGCGCGGCGGCCATCTTGTCCGCAACATGCGCCACCAGCTCTCCGCACGCCACCATCAGCGATATCGCCACCACGAAGACGACGTATCCCGAATAGTCGTGGTAGAAGCCAAGCGCAAACTTCGGATTCGCCCACGCCGCCACCAGGCAGATGGACATCACCCTCACCACGTTGCCCAGCACCGCGAGCGGCACCGAACATGCGAACAGCGCCGCACGCCGCAGCCACGTTGTCTGACTGAACCAGGCATACGCCGCCGTAAGCGTCATCAGCGCGAATATCGAGCGCAGTCCTGAACAAGGAGCCGCCACGTCAATGTTGAACGGACGCGCACCCGTGGAATAGATTGCCGTGCCGCGCTGCGCCACGTCAAACCCCAATCCCTGCAGTACCGCTATCGCCGTACTGCTCGCAAGAAGGCGCAGATGCACGGTCACGACGTCAAGATACGACGACATCGGAATCGTGAACACGAGAAAAAGCGCAGGGAACAAAAAGCACTTCGCCGTCCTTCGCCCGAAGAACGCCCATGGCACCGCGATGCACAGCCCGATGAAGCCAAGCTGCTCAAATCGTATCTGCAGACCACGCGCGCCGAGGAACGCAAGCGCGGCGCATGGGAGACATGCGAGAAGCCCGGCAAAGGAAGGCGCGCCAAGACTGGCGCGAAGCTCCTTCCGCTCGGTCCAGAGCACATAGAGGGAGAAGACGGGCACAATCCAGCCGAACGACATGTCCTCGAGATCGTCCCGGAAGACATCTGCCACGCGCACGAACATCGTGGCAAAACCCCATATTGCGCATCCAGCCACAGCCAAAAGCGCCGCTATACGGTCATACTGCATTTTTTCTCTCATGAAACAGTTGCTATTATACCATATCGCCCCGCATTGCGCAATAATATGATATAATACGCGCCATGAATAACTCCCTTTTTATCAAGATCGCCGTGGCCGCGGCAGCCATTTTCGTGGCACTACTGGTGATGATGTCGCCATCAGACGAAAAGCGCATACAGAAGCAGTTCGACCGCGTGGCAGAACTCTTCTCGAAGGGCGAGGCAGAGCATATGCTGACGGCCGCCTCGAAGGCGAAGTCCATTGGCGCCATGGTAATGCCAAAGACTTCGGTAGAGGTGCGGGAACTCGGCCTGCGCAAGACCATCGACCCAGACGAGGCGTCGGAGCTTGCCGCCGTCTTTCGAGCGCACCTGCGCACCATCTCGATCACTTTCGAACAGCTGACGATTGACGTGAAATCGGAGAAGAAGGCAGAGGTGATCGGCAACGTGACGCTGAGCGGCTCCGAATCGGAGGAGAGATCCTTCGAGGCATCGCTCGCAAAAGACCCCGAAACCGACGAGTGGAAATTCTCATCGGTGAAACTGCACCGCGTGAACTAGCGCACGGGGAGCGGACCCGGCTGAACGCGACCGCCGCTGCGCTCAACGTAGGCATGCCTCCTGTGCCAATAGCGCGGCGCCACGATGCGAACGTCGCCGTCGTGCACATAGATCGGCCCGGAAATCGAGTTGAACGAGTCTAGCGTCACGCGTCCCTTCCCGCGCTGCACGAGCGTTGGCTTCTCCACCCAGAACTGCGAGGCCTGGAATTCGCTCTCTCCTCGGTCGGAAGGAGCAAGCCAGATGCCGGCCTTCTCGACGGACGAAGCGCTGTCAAACGGAACGATCTGCGCGAGAACTGCGTTGAGGCGGCTTGACGGCGCCTGGTCCACCACCACCCCGCGCGCGCCAGTGTCGGTGCCGTGTATGAAGAGATTCGCCTTGTTCCGGCCGTAGAACGCAATGCCGTCCCGCGCCGCATACAGGAACGTGCCCACGATCGTCTCGTCCACGCAGTCGCGGAACACGAACCCCTCCAGATGCTCGCGCAGCCACCCTGCCTCCCATCCCGCGACGGGCGGTCTGCCCCACGGGCGCGGCGGATTCTTCGCCACGGGCAGTCCCGGCGGACGACGCAGCGCATAGTGCGGATTGAACTGCAGATCCTGCACCCATCCGCCCTTGGCACTGCGGCCTACCTGAAGCGCGCGCCGCCAGCAGCAGCCCGAAAGGTAGGAGATGTAGTGCCCGTCGGACTGATTCGACGCGAAGTCCGCACCCTGCCAGCCGTTTCCGATGTTCACGTCGCGCAGCCAGCATCCCGGCCCGAGCGAGCGCACAGTCCAAGGATACGGCACAGGCGAAATCGAAGTCTCCTCCGGATACCAGAAGGCGAGTCCGCGCAGTCCCGAGCCCCTCTCGAGCGACACGAACGGCGCACCGCCCTCCTCGCCGCGCCCCTGAAGCGGCATCAACACCGATCCGCCGGAGCACGTGTGGTGCGGCACGCCCGACGCGCCGCGCAGCTCCACGCCGGACGGCACGCGTATGTCGCCCCTGAACCTGTAGAATCCTGCTGGCACGTACACCGTGCCGCCTGACTTCGCCGCGTCGAGCGCGCGCTGGAAGGCGCCAGCGTTGTCCTCCGCATTCGGCGACGCGCCGAACGCCGTCACGTCGAAGAAGGCGCGTCCCTTGGGACGCGGAGGCTTGCGGCTTGGCAGCGGCGACGTCGCCTTCACATCCCTCACCACGACGAATCTGTTGGTGGCCGGCGGATTGCCGAAGAAATCGCATCCGTAGAACTGCACCACCGAATTGAATTCGTTCCCGAACTTGACGGACTTGTCCCTTCCCTTCAGCGCACAGCCGTAAGCCGCAAGGCCAACCTCGTTCAGCGCCTCAAGTTCAAGCGCCGTGCCGCATTCCAGAATCATGCTGCGCGCCATCACGGCATTCGTGAGCCCCTGCCCGCCCTTGCGGTAGCGCACGCCCGTGCGGTAGTAGCTCACAGTGAGACCACGCACGAACTCCCAGTCGCTCCGGCCAAACTCAACGCCCACTGTGTCATGCCCGAGCAGCCAGTCGCAGAGCGCCTTGCGCTCGTCGCTCGTCGACTTGCGCGGGAACACGCACCAAGGCGCAGGCGACACGGCCACGTTCACAATGCGCCCGATGTCGGTGGTGCTGTCAATGAAGATGCCCGTCTTGAGCGCGCAGATGCGCACATCCCTGATCGTGTGCAGCTCGTTCCATTCGGGGCCTATCGCGATGCCGCGCCAGGCGTTTACGATCGTGCAGTTCTCGACTGTCTGGTTGTCGTTGGCGACAGGGGGATTCTTGGCGGTGCGTATGGTCCACGGATACGGCACTGGATTTGCGAGCGTCTGCTCAGGATACCAGAAGACGAGCCCAACGAGCCCCGCCCCGGGGAAGACCGTGAACGCGGCGGGGCCGTCCTCGTCGCCTCGTCCGCCGGTGATGCGCAGCACCGTGGAGCGGCCATTCGGGGCAGAATCGGAATATAGCGCGTAGTCGCCGCGCAAGGTCACGCCCACAGGCACGCGCACGGGAGAAGAGATCGTGTATTCGCCCGCCGAAAGGAACACCGTGCCGCCGCCCATGCGGCCCACTTCGTCGAGCGCGGACTGAATGCGCTCGGCGGAGTCTTCCTTCACGTCGGCCGCGGGACGCAGCACGCGTTCGGCCACAACAAGATCGTCCGTGGCGTTGACGGTCTTCACCACCTCAACGCCAAGCGCCGCACCGCACATGACCATGGCTGCGGCGCACAGCACACACGAAGATACTTGTTTTCTCATCGTCTTCTCCATCCTTTTCAAACTCAATGGGGACAGTCCCCGTGTGCTTGTTTTGTAACCTCTGGCAGTGCCTATACCTTTTTCTCGACAACGGAGAGAACGTTCATCGACTCGTCGTGCGCCTCGAGGAGGTAGATCCGGTAGGCGTTGCCGCCGGGCAGCACTTTGACGACGACGTGCGCGACATCGGGCACGAGGATGTTCTTCATGTACGCTTCGTTGACTTCCTTCGCCTTGCGCTTGGCAGGCATGAGATTCGGGAGAATCGCCGGATCGGCGTACTTGCTGATCGTCCTGAGCGTCTTCTTCGCCAGCTGTCCCGGACACCACATGCACGCCACGTACGCCTGCGCGCGCACGGCCTTGACGAACGCCTCGTCCATCGAGTCGGCACAGCCGTGGTGGTTCATCTTGCAGACGGTCACGGGCCCCACGCGTTCGCCGACAAGCCCCTCGTAGTTGACATCGCCGCCGCCCTTGACCTTGAACCGCCGTCCGACGTCGCCGCCCGCATAGTAGCGGAACTTGCCGTACTGGATTACGAACGCCAGCGAAAGCGGGTTCTGCGGGATCCGCCCGTCCTTCGTGACGGCCACGTGTTCCGCGGCGTAGTCGCGCACGCCGTCCTTGCCGTCCCACAGCACGCCGTTCGCGCAGATGTTGCGGATTGAGAATACGTCCTTGTAGCGGGCGGGATCGCGCTGGAGCGCAATCTGGTTGAGCGCGCCGACCTTGAACGGCTCAACGACAAGCCCCTTCTTCTTCTGCTTCTCGACCCACGGCACGAGCAGCTTCATAGACGAGTCCTGCGAGTTGTACGTGCCGCGCCTGGGATACTGGTGGTCGAAATAGCGCTTGAACGAGAAATCCTCCGCCACGCAGAGAAATCCGTCGATTTTGCGTCCGTCCGCCGTCGTGCGGTAGCGGTGGTCGGCGTTGGGAGTCGCAGGAGCGTTAAAATACGCATGGCCGATGTGGTCGCTGTGCCAGTGCGAGAAGATGGCGTAGTCGATCGCCTTTTCGGGATACACGCGGTGGATGTAGCGCGCCATCCACTCGCCGCCGAGACGGTCGGGCGAGGGCAGCAGCGGAACCTGGTCAAGATCGCGCGGACGGAAGAAGTCGCCCGTGTCGTTCAGAATGGCCGTGCCGTCGGGGAGACGGTAGAACATGTTCTCGCCGCAGCCCGTATAGACGAAATGGAGATCCATCTCGCCCGGCTTCCAGCCAGGGTATGGCTTGCCGACCTCGTCGGATGCGCCACGAGCAATGCCGGTTGCCGCAAGCGCGCCAAACGCGGTTGCGTTCTTGAGAAAATCGCGTCGATTCAGTATAAGCATGATTTATTCCTCAGTAACGCCTGAGCAGTTCAAGCATCTTGCGGTCGAGCTTGTGGCCGTTGAAATCCTCGTATGCGATATCCGTGCGTCCGGAATCCATGATTCCGAAACGTCCGCGCAGGTTCCAGAGAGCCCAGCCAATGTTCTTGCTCTTCCACAGCTTCAGGCAATGCTCCATCCAGGCAAGCGCCACGGCGTGCGGCGTCCCGTTGTTGCAGCCGAACTCACCCACCATGCAGCATTCGCCGGCATCAAGAGCCTTCTGATACTTGGAGACCGACGACTCTGGCGATGCGCACAACCCGCCCGGAGCGTACTTCGGCGCAAGCGGCCAGGTGGGCGGAGCCTTGGGAATGCCATGGATGTAGTCCGTCCCGTAGTGGGTAATTGCCATCGGCGTATAGCCTCGAAACGCCTGTCCCACGGACGGCACCTTGTACAACTCCGGAACAGGGGTCCCCGCACAGTAGTTTCCGTCCACCATGATGAAGCGCGCGGCGTCCTCGTTGCGTATCGCCGCGATGAGCTTATGGCAGAGCGGCAGGTAGTTCTTCCCCGCCGTGTGCCGCGTCGGTTCGTTGAAGAGGTTGAAGGAGAGGACTTCGTTTGGGACGCCCTTCCACCGCTTGGCGAACGTCGCCCACATCTTGCAGGCGGCCTCCTGCGCCACGGGACTCGTGCCAAGCGGGAACGCCTCCGTCTGGTCGAGAATGCAGTAGCCGGGAATCCGGTGGAGCGCGATCTGCACGTGGATGCCGTACTGGCGTCCCCACCTGACCGCGGCGTCGAGGTGCTTCATTTTCTGTTCGCTCAGATTCGTCCAGCTGTCCCCCGCGATCAGGATGCGGTAGTCGAGAGGAAGCCGCGCGAAGTTAAAACCCCAGTCGTGCAACGCCTTGAACTCCCACTCGACGAAATGCCCGTCCACGCGCGGATCGGGCTTCAGCCCGTTCGTCGGGCAGCGGAACATGCCCAGAATGTTGAAGCCGCGCCACCTCTCGGCCGGACGCCAGTCCGTCACTGGTTCGGCTGCCATGCCCCATTTCGCCATTGCGGACGCGCCGATGCCGGCGAGAAACCCTTTCCGGGTGATGCCATTTGGCAGATTGAATTTGCTTCTCATTTTATTTCTTGTCTCCTGTTTCATGTATGATTTTCCATTAGTTGCCATCCTTCGTAAATCCCGTCGAGAGATTCACCATTCTTATCGTCTTCGATTCCATTTCCGTTCAATGCGCAGGCCTGTCAGTTTATCGAACGATGACGACGAGTCCTTTCCTGACGACGTAGATACCGTCCTCTTTCACGGCGATGCGGCATTTCGTGCGGTTGCGGCTCTCCTCGTCCAGCACGAACGTGACGTTCTCGGGCTGCTCGTACCACGCGACAAGCCGCTCCTTGTTGCGGACCTGGCGTTCCCCGAGGTGAATCGTGATGGTGGTGTTGGGTTCATACGTTGTCGAGTCGCATCCCTTCACATACCGGCTGCGGGCCTGCAGCTCGCCGTTGCACTGTGAAAGGTCGAGCACCGCGCCGTTGTGGAGGTGGGAGCCATAGAACCCGTCGCCGCCCGGCTGGCACCGTTCAAGCACGTCAACCGGGAAGATGCCCACGCTTTGGTTGGTCGTCTCGGCCATCGCGAAGCTGCGCACCTGGAAGAGATTCATCCCCTGCCATATTATCGCGCCGTCCGAAAGCCGCAGATCGAGCGTGGGCATGTCGAGCGTGCTGACGAGGTAGGTGCGGAGGTACCCATCGCCCGTCACATGGATTGTGCCGTTCCACGCCAATTCCCCGAGACGGAACATCTTGCCGCTTCCAATCCGCACGGTGAGCGTATGGTTACCCAATTCGATGCGCCCGCCTTCGGGACGCTTGAACGCGGCTAAGGTACTGCCATAAAACTCCGTGGAGCATTGCAGGTCCAATGTCGAATCGGCCGTCAGCGTGAGATTGCCGATGCCGCCGTAGTTCTCGTTCGTCTGGTCGGGACCCGAGTTGGCGAGCGTGCCGCCG